>CALELC010000653.1 GCA_937904535.1 uncultured Planctomycetaceae bacterium | reverse complement strand
AGGGCTTCATCCCGGCATCTTCGAGTGCCTGCATCAGCGGCTGCTTGCACTGGTTGACCAAGTCATCGATCAGTTCTTCGAACTTGGCCCGCGTGATCTTCATCGTCAGGTGCTTCGGACCGGTCGCGTCCATCGTGATGAACGGCAGGTTGATATCGGTCTCGGGCAGCGAGCTGAGTTCCTTCTTGGCCTTTTCACAGGCTTCCTGCAGACGCTGCAGCGCCATCGGATCGTTGCGCAGGTCAATCGCGTTGTCTTTCTTGAACTCGTCAGCGACGTAGTGGATCAGCGCTTCGTCGAAATCGTCGCCACCGAGGTGGGTGTTCCCCGAGGTGCTGATCACCTGGAAAACGCGGCTGCTGTTTTCGTCATCACCGCTGTCAGCAACTTCGAGCACGCTGACGTCAAAGGTCCCACCGCCGAGGTCGAAGACGACAATCTTTTCGTCCTTCTTCTTGTCCAGACCATAGGCCAAGGCCGCTGCCGTCGGCTCGTTGATGATCCGCATCACTTCCAGACCGGCGATCTGTCCGGCGTCCTTGGTCGCCTGACGCTGGCTGTCGTTGAAGTAAGCCGGAACGGTGATCACGGCCTTGTTGACCTTGTGGCCAAGGTAGCTTTCCGCCGACTCCTTGAGCTTGCGGAGCACCTTGGCCGAGATTTCTTGCGGCGTGTAATCTTTATCGCCGACACGGATTTTGACGTACTCATTGGCCCCACCGGTGACACCGTAGGGGACCATCTTTTCTTCGCTCTGCACTTCGCTGTGCCGCCGCCCCATGAAGCGTTTGGCCGAATAGATCGTCCGCTTAGGGTTCGTCACCGCTTGGCGGCGGGCGGGCTCGCCCACGATCGTTTCGTCTTTGTCGTTGAACGCGACCACGCTGGGGGTCAAACGATTGCCCTCGGCGTTCGGAATCACTTTAGGCTCGCTGCCTTCCATGATCGCCACCACGCTGTTGGTCGTGCCGAGGTCGATGCCAATGATTTTTTCGCCTTGAGCCATCGCTGCGATTACTCCGCTAGATGTGTATGATTTGGGTGTTTGAGATCGGCTGGGATAAACGGGCGGGCGCTGCGGAGACCCGATTGGCGGCCCACGATGTTTGCTTCGGCCCAGCGATAAGGCAACATCTGTGCCAGACGCTGCCGTTTTTGCTAACAACAACGCAAGCTGTTGACAGCAAACCACTTAAGAAAACCGCGTTGGTTTCAGCACGACTCGCGCGAGGGTTTTCGGCGGGGCTCGGCACGTCAATCCTGCCAGTTTGCCAAAGGGCTCCTTTCGTGACCGGCGGGAGCCTTGTCAGAATGACAGTCCTGACGGCGGCCTGTTTTCGATCGCGCGTCGATCGGTCTTGCCACTTGCCTGTCTGTCCTCCCGCGTTTGTTATTTGTTCAGGATTTCAATTTGTCCGCTCGATCTAACGCTGCTGAACTCGACGCCATCGACCGCCAGCTGGTCGACCTGCTGCAGCGCCGCGCCGAACTGGTACGTCAGGAATTCGCTCAGTCGCAGGAACAGGACGTGGCAGGGTTGATGTTGGCCCAGTCACGCCGCGTCGAGCAATTGGCAACCGCTCACGCAGCGAACCAAGCGGGTCTGTCCAGCACCGCCACCACCGGCTGGCTGCGTCATGCCGCTGCGATCTGCTTATCCGGTCTGCATCAATCACGTGTTGCATTCCTCGGGCCAGAATACAGCTATAGCCACTTGGCAGCGATCAAAATGTTCGGCGACGCCACGCCGATGGCCGCTGTAGCGACCATTCCGGCCGTCTTCGATTCGATCTTGCGCGGCGATGCTCACGCGGGGCTGGTGCCGATCGAGAACAGCACCGATGGCCGGATCGTCGACACGCTGGGGATGTTTGTGCGCGTGAACGTGAAGATCTGCGGTGAAGTGCTGCTGCCGATTCACCACAATCTGCTCAGCCGTACTCCGCGGGAACAGATTCGCGAAGTGCACAGCAAGCCGCAGGCACTGTCGCAGTGCCGCACGTGGTTAGCGAATCATTTGCCCAAGGCGCGGCTGGTCGAGTGCAGCAGCACGACGACAGCAGCCGAACTGGCCGCTTCCACCCCCGGCATCGCAGCCGTGGCGAGTCTCGAAGCGGGACGGCAGTATCAGCTTGATGTGATCGACGCCTCGATCGAAGACAACCCGAACAACGTCACCCGCTTTGCCGTCCTGGGGCGGCACCTCTCGCCACCGACAGGCAACGACAAAACGGCGGTCTTGTTTCAGGTGGCGCACCGGCCAGGAGCGCTGGCCGATGCGATGGTGCTGTTCAAAGAGGCGGGTTTGAACCTGACCTGGATCGAATCGTTCCCGGTGCCGCAGAGCAGCGCCGAGTACCTGTTCTTTGTCGAAACCGCTGGGCACGCGTCGGATCCGCAAGTCGCCTCGGCTCTGGAACAGCTGCAGGCGATCACGCTGCGGCTGGAGATTCTGGGCTCCTATCCCCGGGCGACGCCGACGGCCTCGTAACTCAGACGGCTGGTGACTCAGTCCAGCGGTTTCACCCGCAGGTTGCGGAAGTACACCTTGCTATCCGGATCGTGAGCCTGGAGGGCGAAGGTGCCTTCGCCGAGCCGACGTTCAAAGTCGGGCGTCTCAGGCTGCTTGTTTTCCGGCTCAGTGTAGTCGACCAGCGTCTTCCCGTTGACGATCAACTGGATGCGGCGGCCTTTGACGATGATCTCCTGGGTGTACCACTCGTTGTCCTTGACCCCAGGGTCGGCGACGTCGCGGACCGAATACAGCCCACTGGTCTTCTTGGGGTCGGAGTGCGAGATGTTGACCTGGCATTCGTACCCGTACTTCGGCCAGCCCGAAGGCTGATACCGGGTATGGAAGTAGATCCCGGAGTTGCTGCCGGGAGTCGTCTTCACTTCGGCTTTGAAGTGGAAGTTTTTCAGCGGGGCCAGTTCACCGTCGTAGTACAAGTGGGCCCGCGGTCCGGCGATCACAAGCAAGCCGTCTTTGACCTGCAGGCTGTCAGGATTTTCCTCGGATTTCTTCCAGCCGTTGAGCGTTTTGCCGTCAAACAGCGAGATAAAGCCGGCTTCGTCCTGCTGAGCTGACGAGGCCGAGTCGGCAGCGGCGGGTTGGGCGATTGCCGCCGATGAGGCACACAAAGCCACCAAGGATCCGGCCAGCAAACGACCGAGAGGGCGGCTAAACAGGGAGCGACAGCGCATGGTGCAAACCTGGGGAGGGGGAAAGGGAGCGGACGCACCGCCAGAGATCACCGCAAGGACAACCCTGCAGCACAGCGGAGGAGAAGCAACCCAGGTGCGATTGGGCACGCTGGGCCGGCACGCTCCCGAGCCTCAAGCTGCCCGGGAACGTGTCGTTCCGAATGTTGACTACAGCCCGGCGTCGGTGGCGGGCAGTTCACCGGCCTTCAGTTTGTCGGCAAACTTCTTGCCGTCTTTGCTCGTCTTTTCGCCAGCCTTCTTCAGCCCGTCGACGATCAGTTTCTTGGCTTCCTCAGGGTTCGCCTTCACGAACTCTTTGGTGAGCTTTTCTTTGTCCAAGAATGCTTTGGCGGCCAGTCCGTATTCGTTGTGCTCGGTTTTCTTTTCGCCCTTGATGTGGCAAACATTGCAACCCGCTTTGCGAGCGGCAGAGGTGAATGCGGCGGGCGCTTCGTCAGTCAGGTAATGATCTCTCCATTCCTTATTGAACTCGTTTGTCGCCAGGGCGTGAGGTGCCAGCAAACAAACGCAACCGGCCAACAGAACCAACCGTTTCATATAGATTTCTCCAGGGAACATGGACGCCACAGACGCGTTTCAGGAACCATTAAAACCGGCACAGGCCGCAGAAGTCAAATCAGAAGTGCCAAGCCAAGCAGCCGAGGGCGTCTCGCGGGCACGTCGGCAATCGCCGAGAAAGCGTCCCTCAGGGTCACCGGAAAGTTTCTCCGGGATTGGTCTGTATCGGCCAACCGCCGAGAAGACGTTAGCTTGAACCGGCCAGCGGTCCGGCCGAAAGCGGTGAGCTTTGCTCCGGTTCGACGAACGTCGGCAACCGAGCGCGGTCGAATCCCGAAACCACGGTTCCATCCTGCAGAAAGTGAGTCGGCAACATCCGACTCGGCGTCAGCGTTTCATCCAGTGGCGTACTCCAACGCACACCCCACTGCGGCCGCTCGGTCGCCCAGGACGGACGACTGGTGGAGTTCAATTCACTCAGCCAAAACTGTTGCTGCTCGCCAGACTCCAGCTTCAGCGCCAGCAGCGGCCAGTCGATCTCCGGGTCATAGTCATAGGCGTTGTCTTCCCCACGCAGCTTCACCAGTTGTTCCGGATCCGACTGCGTGGGCTTGAGACTGGTGAACTCGATGTGCGGCGCTGTGGCAGGAGAGCGGTAAACGACCTTCGTGCTATCGCGATCGATCAACATCAGGTGATCACCCGAAGGCCCGAGCCGGGTCCGCACCAATCCTTCGCCGGTGTACGCCGTGACCCGGTTGAGCTTGAGCAACACCTGATTGCCGGTCAGATTCGCTTGCGCCTTCGAGCCGGCAATTTCCATCAGGCGCCGAGAAACGGCCAGCAATCCGTTGTCCCAGTTCAGGTGCACTTCGACTGCGTCCTCCAGACTGATCAGTGTCATCTCGCCACGGGCGGCGACGTTTTTCAAGTCGATCGCGACCAAGGGCGGCAACGCGGGGCGCTGGGGCAACCGGTACAAATCGCTGTCGCCAAATTGGCCTACAAAATCAGGTCCATCGCGCAGCAATAACGGTGCAGGCACCAGAGGTCCACTGGCGTAACGGTCTGGATCGGAGCGGGTGATGTGAAACGCGAATACATCTTCACGCTGCGTCAGATTCTCGATCGAGATCGTGCAGCCGGTTAACCGCACCCGTTTGTTTTCGTGCAGAGCTAACAGCGAGCCGCCTTCGATCGAGGCGCTGCGCAGTTTCCAGGTAAAGTGCAGGTTCTGGAAATCGATGCGGTGCGAGCCGATGTCGATCATCACCGCCCGCTGCATCGGCGGCGTGGGGCCGGTATTGAAGCGGATCTCACTGCCACCGACGCTGGAGCGGATCACCAACTCGTCGCGTGGGATCGTCACCGGATAGCTTTCGAGCATCGGAACGGCGATCTCGATCAGATTCACCTGATGCTCCGCGGCCAACTGGAGGGCTTCGGCGAGTGTGTCGGCCTCCTGAACCGCTGGATTCGACTCGGTGGAGCCGATCACGATCTTCTCGATCGGAGCGGGAGTCGGCGGTTCCGCTGGCTTCTCAGGTGAAGTCGCGGCGGCAGCGCCCTGACTGCCGGCGGTGCTGACCTGACGCCGGGCGATGCCGTCAGACAGCGAAGACGGTGGCTGGGCCGCGACGTCTCCAGGGTCCTCGCGGACCGGACGGGGCGCTGCCGGAGCGGGTTCACTGCGGCGGACGTTGTCGCCGGGAGCGACCTGCGGAGCGGCTCGCGTTGCCTCTCTGGTTGCCTCGGCCGCCGGTCGCATCATCACCGCCGAAGCGGGCACTTCGATCGTGAACGCCTCTTCCCGCAGCGACGCCATGATCTGCAACACCAGCCCACCGATCACCAGCAACGTCACACCAGCCAGCCACGGCAAATGAGTCGCCAGTCGGCCGATCGGCGACTCGTCACGGCTGATCGCCAGCGTGCCTTGCGACTGAGCCCGCGACAGGCCTTCACGGATCGCCAGCTCCCGCAGGTCGGCGACCAGATCGATCGCCTTCTGATAACGGGCGCTCGGTGATTTGGCGAGCATCTTGTGGATGATCGCCGTCAGATCCTCGCTGACCTCTTCGCGAAAACCGCGTGGATCCGGCGGCGGCGCATTGCCATGATTAAGCAGTTTCTGCAGCATCGTGCCGCCGGGGTAGGGCGGACGACCGGTCAACATAAAATACAGTGTGCAGCCCAGCGAATAGATGTCGCTGCGCACGTCGGCGTCGCGAGGATCGCGTGCCTGCTCAGGCGAAATGTAGTCGAACGTCCCGAGCGTCACGCCGCTGGCGGTCATGTCGCCCGACATATCGAGCTGGTCGCTGCGGGCCAGCCCCATGTCGACCAGCTTGGTGTTCCCGTCGGTACTGACCAGGATGTTCGAGGGTTTGACATCGCGATGCACAACGCCGCGCCCGCTCGCGTGATGCAACGCTTCGGCGATCTGCCGGGTGTAGAACACAGCGTCATCGATGCTCAGGACGCCATCCCGAGCGACCAGGTCGCGAATGTTCGTGCCTTCGATATGCTCAAAGACGATGTACCGCCAGCCATCGAACATGCCGACATCGAACACCCGCGCGATGTTGGGATGATCTAAACGGGCAGCGCTTTGGGCTTCATTGCGAAACCGCCGCTGCATTTCCGGATCATCACCGACAAACGGGATCACCTTGATGGCAACGATCCGGTCGAGCCGTTCATCGCGGGCGCGAAACACCGCGCCCATGCCGCCGCCGCCGATCAGCTCCTCGAGATGAAAGTGACCGAGGCGGCTGCCCAACAACACCCCAGCGACTTCCACCGGAGTGGCCATTGGTGGCGGTGACGCGGTCCGCACCGATGAGCCGCTATCGGGCCGGCGAATTACCGTTTCGGCCTTTTCATCCGGCTCCTGCGCAGCGGCAAACGCCATTCCGGGATGCGAGCCGGGAGCCGAGACGTTCAGATGCTCAAGCGATGCGGTCGAAGGCAGCGACTTTTCACCGCGGTGAAGCGTCGAGCCTTCACTCCACGACCGGTCGCTGCCATCGGTAGCACTCACCAGAGCCACTTTCGAAAAGAGTCAAGACAAGGGAGACGGTAGAGCGTTTGTGCGCATCCGCTCCATCGCGACCCGCCGTCACGGTTTCCAGTCTAAACCGATCCTCAGCCAGGGTCAAACTGAGCCGGCCACGCACCGCCTTGCATCCAGCTGGCCGGCAGCCGACACAGGACAGCGGTCATTTCCGGCAACTGGCCTCAGCTGAAGGCCGCGTGGAAGCGGCTTTCCGATTCGGCATCGCCGATCACCACCAGTTCGACCCCCTCATCGAGCACCGTTTCAGCTGGCGGGTTGATATCAAACCTGCCGTCACGGACCACTGCGATCACGCTGCAGCCGGTGGTTTGCCGAATCCCGCTGTCGATCAACGTCTTGCCCTGCAACCGCGGCGGCGTGGGCAGGCGAAACACGTGCAGCCCCTCCGCCAGCAACAACACGTCGCTGCGCCGCAGCAGGTTGTAGAGCATCGTCGCCCCGATCGTGGCGTAGGACAACACGAAGTCGGCCCCGGCGCGATGCAGCGTGTTGACGTTGCGCTCCAGGTTCGAACGGGCGAGGATCTGCACGTCCGGCCGCAGCCGGCGGCAGTACAACGTCAGGTAGACGTTCATGTCGTCATCATGTGTCGTGATCACGACCGAGGCGCAGTCGGTGATTCCCGCCCGCACCAACACATCTAACTCCGCCGCGTCGCCGAGCACGTAGTGCTGCGGGTCGCGAATCCGCTCCTCCAACCGTTCGACAATCACGTAGCGAATGCCCTGCTGGGCAAGTGTCGCTCCGACCGCTCGACCGACTCGGCCACCGCCGATGATCACCACCGATTTTTCGGTCAAGTTGTAGATGCAAAACAGCGAGTCGTACTGATCAAGCTGCTCGCGTGAGCCGGCAAACACCAACACACTCGACGGCTGCACGACCATATCGGGTGTCGCGATGCTGAACTTGCCGCGATTCCAGCTGCCGACGACGTGGACATTGGCATGGGCGCGGAGCCCGATCTGCCGCAGGCTGCGGCCCACCAGCGGCGTGTCGGCAGCCGATGCATCGGCGATCAACAGTCCATCGAACTCACCGATCACGTGCGATTTGGCATCTCGGCCCAGCACCCGCCGGGCCAGCGCTTGGCCGAGCATCTCGCCCATCCGCAACACCCGGCTGCAGCCGGCCAAGTCCAAAATATCGACCGAGGCGTCGGACGACGCAGTCGCGACAACCGGCACGGACTCGGAGATTTCGCGGACCGTGAAGGCGACGTTCGTGTTGGCCGTATCGGTGCGGTTGGTCACCACCAGCGCCGCGCGCTCCACACCGGCCAGACGATACGTTTCGGGATCATCAAACGCCCCCCACATCACGTCGATCCCCTGATCATGCAGCAGCAGCGCATCGCTCAGTTCATCGACCAGCACCACATAATCGACGTGCGATTGGCCGAGCATGCGGATGAGCGCCGATTCAACCGGCCCCAGATGCGTCAGGATCACGTGATCACGAACCCGCAGCGGGACCTGTGTCGGCGCTCGGGCCGCTTCGCGGGCTTCGATCCACGGCAAAAAAAAGAACTGAATGAAAGTGAACGGCAGCAGCACCAGCAGAAAGATCGTGCCGGACAGCAGCACGACGATCGAAAACAATCGTCCCAGGTCCGACACAAACGTGATGTCCCCAAACCCCAGGGTCGACATCACCACGAACGTCCAGTAGACCGCCGTGACCCACGAATGCGATTGGCCTTCGTAGGCCATCAAGGCCTGAAAAGCCGTGCTGAAAACGGCCAACAGGGCAATGAACGTGGCGAACAGCCACACCAGCACCCGCAGGTTTCGCTGCTGCCTCTTTTCGCTAAAAAACGAAACGAGGACCGAGGTGGTCGATTTCATCTGGCGGCAACAGTGAGCCCTGTCAGCACAGGGGTCTGACCCTGCCAAGAGCTCGGCAAAAACAGGAAATTACGCTGTGTCCAGAGAGGGTCAGACCCCTGCTTCCGACACCTTAGCCCTTGTTCGCCGGCCCGCTTTCACCGAGCTGAGCCAAGACCTGCAGCACGCCGTTGAGGTGCGCCATCCGCGGGCCGAAACGGTCGACGAACTCGTGCAGCATGAAATCGCCGTCGAGCAGGTGTTCTTCGTTATCCAGCACGTCCTCGGTGATCGCTTCGAGAAACTGCGTCTGCACCCGACTGAGCGATTCGGCCGCCAAACGACAAGCGCGAGCGAGTTTCGGGTTGGCTTCTTTCCACTGCTGGATTTCCGCCGCCCGCTGCTTCTGAGCGCCGATCGTCGCCTGCGTCAACTCGGCCAATAATTCGTTTTGCCGCTGCTGGCTAGCCACCAATTGCCGCAACAACTCGATTTGAATGACGTCACTGCGGTCCATGTTGTCTGGTTGAGAATCCGCCGACACGTCGATCCGAAACACAGGTGAGATAGGAGAATGTTCTTGAGCCATGAGCGGATTGTAAGGTGTGAAGGAAGCCAGCGGATCGGGGGTTGCATCGACCGGTCCGAGTATAACCGCCCGGCCAATGGAACTGCGCAAAAAACCGTCGACCCGCCGCCAATCGGCGAACGCTCCCGCGTCGGCCTCGGACTGTGGTGAATCGTTTTCCCCAACGACTCATACGCCCTCGTTGGACATCGGTTTCCTCTTTCTCCCAGCTATCCTCGTTCGCCTGGTTTTCGGCCGGCAGCGATCGGTGGACGATTGCGGATGATCGCTCTAGTGCCGCTTAACACGCCGCTGCGCGACACAACCGAAACGACCGCTAAAGTCAGCCCAGTCCGACCGCCGATGCACAAGGTTGAGACGCTGGCGCTCTGGACGCAGCGTCTCGCTATTCCGGTCTGCCACCCTGTCTCCTCCTTGGATCTACGGAGCCCTTTACGAATGCCCCAGCCTGCCGCCGAACTAGCCATCGGTTTCTATACCGTCGAGCAATCTGAGTTTGCCGGCTGGACCGGGGGTCTGCTGGTGCTCAACGGTGGCGGGCGCCCCCTGGAGTTTCAGTGCACGCTGCCGATTCGGCCAACTCGCGCCCATGAGATCCTGTTTGGTTCGACCCTCCGCGACTACCTGATCGGTGAAGCGATCGGCCCGCTGCTCGTCAGCCGCTGCCGCAACACGCCCGCCTTGATCTGCTGCGACCAACCCGAGGCACTGCAACTCGATACGCGCGGACCGTGCCCCATCGGCCTGGTGTGTGAAGCGGCCGAAACCGACGAAGGCCCAATCTCGGATGACATGCTGCCGGGCTTTGATCGCATCGAGTTGGCCGGTTCAACCATCCGCGTCGCGGCTGAGCGAGCCGACGAAGTGCGGCAATTGATCGACCGCCTCGGCAATCTGCCCGACCTGATTGAACCGTTTAGCCGCATCCGCGAAGCGATCGAAGAAGCCCACAAGCAGGTTGCCCGCAGCCGCAGCGTCGCGGCCTGAGCCCTGGTTCTGGCGTTCCTGCTGGTAACCGAACAGCTCGGAACGAGCGTGCGCACCGCGGGCATAGGACGCGCACAAACCGGCAAACCGTTCTTAAGCTTCCACAGAAAGTAAACCGAGACAGATTCATGGTTGGCGGAATCACCGCGGAAATCGATCCCTCCCTGTCGTTCGTCGCTGCTGAACTCGCCGCGCCGACCGCGGTGCAGTTGTCGCTGGAACCGCTGAGCGTCAAAGCCTTTCCCATCCGGCTCAAGCCGCTCGAAGTGAAATCGGTCGGCTACCAATTTCCGCGCGCTGGCGGCGGGATCAACGTATTTCGCAACC
>CALELC010000652.1 GCA_937904535.1 uncultured Planctomycetaceae bacterium | reverse complement strand
CCAAGCCGTCCCGAGCTGCGCGGATCGCTTGCTCCCGCTGCGGATCGTCGGCCGGCTTCAGCTCGGCGTCCAACAACAGGAGATCCTGCACCAACCGATCGCTGTAAGCTCGCAGTACCTTGGCCTGTCGCTCGGCTTGGCTGGCCGCTCGCATTAAGTTCGATAGCTCTTCCGCCGCCACGGGATCGATGTATCTCGCTCGCTCAGCGGCGATTCGGGCTGCCAGACTCGCCAGTTCCGCTTGGGCAGCCTCCGCGTGCGCTGCAGCCGCTTGGCGTCGCAGGCCGGAGCCAGAAGCGATCCGCCGCGCGAACCGCAGCTTCCCAGCGGCCTCATGCAACTCGCGGCTGCCAGCCGTCCGCGAGACCTCGGCCACTCCACCGGCCTCCGCAAACTTCGAGCGCAGCCACCCCTCAATACCGACCGGTGAGGCCCGCTCAGGGTAAGGTGGCGACTCAAAATCCAGCGCCAGCAGCGGCTCCGCAGAACCTTGCTCGGAAGGTATAGCCCAGACACGCACACGATCAATCACAGCGACGCTACCCGACTGGGCATCAAAGCCAACGGTTTGACTGTCATTTTCGATGGGATTCCAGCCACCGAGCCGGGTCGGAACACGATCGACCAAGACAATGGAGTCGCTGGCTGAATGAACCGTCAAAAACGCCTCATCGGTCCTCGGGCGGAGCTCCAGCATCACCTCGAAGCGAGACTGTCCAGCTCCCAAGTCATATTTTCCGACTTCAATCGCCGACGTATCGCCGGGCTGATAAGCCAGGATCCGGCCCTGCTCCCAACCGACATAACCAGCGGTTAGTCCTTGTTGGTTGTCCCCAATTAACTGGAAGTTGAAGTGGGCGTCCTGCAGGATCAGCAATTCAAACGTAATCGTGAGCCCAGCGTCCATGGTGGCAAGCGTGCTGAGACCGTGTTCGAGCATTGCCCGTCCCTGAGTGGCATCCAACAGCAGCGACTGCTCGCCAGCCAAGGCGGTCGGCTGACCAGTACCAATGGCTTGCTCACACGCCTCAGCATAAGCGGCTTCGGCTTGAGCCAATTCACCGGATGGATCAGCCTCCGGGATAGGCGTACCCGCTAAGACTTGTTCCGCAGCCTCTACGGCCTGCTGGGCGGCAAGCAACCGAGTTTGCTGAATCTCTGGCCGCAGCCCCGGATACCAGGCCACCGGTGGTAGTGCAACCGGTTCGACTTCGCATGCGTCAAATTGCAGGAACCTAGGCACGCCCGGTGGAATCGACCCTCGCTGTGTCAGCCGATTGCGTTCGTCACCTGCGGTATAGAACCAGGTTGGTGCGTCCGGCTGGCGGTCAAACACCCGGACCGCCCCTAGCCGCTGAACCCTTCGTGAACCCGCATAGACATAATCTTCAAAGGGCCCCGGATCGGGTTCGCCTGCAACCCGGTCCTGGCGGATGTAGAGCGGTTCAAAAAACGCTCGTAGTTTAAAGTAGTCGTCGTGCTCAATGGGATCGTACTTATGATCGTGGCAATGAGCACAGTTGAAGGTTAGACCGAGAAATGCTTTACCCGTATGTTCAACGGTACTTCGCATCCAGTCGTTTTGATTTAATGAATAAAAATTGCGGATCAAAAACCCGGTCGCTACCCCCGCTTCATAATCCTCTGGGAACAATTCATCTGCTGCCAGCATCGCTTGCAACATCTGGTCATAGCCTGCGCCCGCATTCAGCGAGCGAACGATCCAGTCGCGCCAGCGAAAGATCTGCGAGGCGCTGTTGCGCACGTCGTTCGCGTCCCGCCGTCCATACCAGTCGCTGTACCGCCAGACATCCATCCAGTGTCGCCCCCAGCGCTCGCCGTAACGTTCGTCGTTGAGCAGGCGATCAACGACTTTCTCATAAGCGCTAGGAGAATCATCCTTGAGAAATTCCTGTAGCTCAGTGCGCGTCGGCGGCAGTCCGATCAGATCGAGATAGATCCGCCTCAACAACACCTGCTTGGCAGCCGCCGGACGAGGCTGCACGCCGTGGCGCATTAACTCGGTCTCGATAAACGCGTCGATAGGATTGGTGCCACGGCGATTTTCCAGCGAGGGCACGGCAGGCCGCTGTGGCGGCTGAAACGCCCAGTGCTCCCGCGGATCAGCTTCTGCCAGTTCGCCTGGAGGAGAAGTTGCTCCGTGCAGAATCCAGGCTCGTAGCTGTTCGATCTGCGTTGCCGACAGCGGCTCGCCTTCGGGGGGCATCCGCTCACCAAGTTCATCCGCCATCACCTTTTCAAGCAGCAGACTCTGGTCAGGCTGTCCTGCCTCGACTGCTGCGCCGCTATCGCCGCCCTGTCGAATCAAGCTGCCCGTATCGAGCCGCAACCCCGCTTCCTGTTTCAGGGCCCCATGGCAGGCATAACACCGAGCCTTTAGCACTGGCTTGATATCACGCTCATAGTCCCCGCCATCTGCCCGCGCGATCCTCGACGAATCGAGCGCCCCGGACGCAAATGCAGCCAGAAGCAGGCCGGTAAGAATCCGACGAAACGCCATCGCGTCTATCCTTCTTCAGCTGGAAGTGGCAAAGCCACCGCTCAACATACCAGACAGTCGGCACGGATGCTCCTGTCTCCTCTCACTCCCTGCCAGCTGAATTGCCTAGCAGTGTGAGGCGACCGGTAGCTGTGGGCACCTGTAGACTGGCGCAAAGATGCCAGGCCTGCTAATAAATCCTTCGCGTCTTAGCGTGATTGGTTGAACAGCATCGTTACCGCGACGGCTGGGCAACCGGCGCTGCCGCCGGCTCGGTGCTGGAAACCTCGGCTGATAAAACGCGACCGTTGAATCGGTTGGTCCGCGGGTAATTGCCTACCGGGTCGCCTGCATCACTCCCGGTCGACAGGCCGATGATCGGCTGCTCGGCCAGTAAACCTGGTGACGGCTGCTCAGCAACGATCTCGCCATCAACGGCGAGCGACATCGTCTTTGCCGTCAGCACCGCGCGGAGCTTAACCGAACCGCCGACGGCTTGATCGGCCACCAGTTCCGTCAGTTTGCCCCGGTTGCGAACTGAAAAGGCAGGCCGTCCATCGATGAAGTGCAAGGAATAACCGAACCGCGTGCCGCCCTGAGCAAGCACTACGCCCTGGGGGCGTTGATGGCGAACTTTCGCAGTGATCGTCAGCTCGCGCCCGGCGACGGCCGGGGTCTTGGCCTGACTATCTTCGCCCTTGGGATACCCCCCAACACGCTGCGCCCAAGCATTCCACTGATCTGCCAGTTCGCGAACTTTATCCGGCATCGCAACCGCCAAATTATTCAGCTCAGTGCGATCGTCACGCAGGTTGTACAATTCCCATTTGCTCGCATCGACGCCTCCGGGCAATGCGACGTTGCGGCCAACCAGTTTCCAATCACCGTCGCGAACGGCAGCATTGTTTTCGTGCTCCATGAACAGCGGCTTCGTCCGCTCCAGCGGCTGACCGTCCAGCGCCGGCCGCAACGAAACGCCTTCCAGCGGAGGCACCGGTTGATCGCCCCGGGCCTGCGGGTACTCAGCACCGGCCAGATCGATCAGCGTTGGCAGAACATCGATGAGCTGCGCAGGAGAGCCATACCAATCTTGGCGCGGCTGGATGCGGGCCGGCCAGTGCATCACGAACGGTGTCGCTGAGCCGCCCTCGTGCAAAAAGTGCTTATACAGGCGAAACGGCGTGCTGCTGGCGTTGGCCCAGGCTTCACCGTAGCTGTTGTCGTTTTCCAAGTTCCGCCGCTGGACGTCCTGGAACTCGCCACGCCCCAGCATCCCGCCTTCCTGACAGGCTCCGTTGTCCGACAAGAACAGGATCAGCGTGTTCTCATACTGCCCCGATTCCTTTAGGTGCTGCACCAGTTTGCCGATGTTTTGGTCGACGCGGTCGACCATCGCCGCGTACACCGCCATCTTCAAATCCAGTTCGTCTCGTTTCGCCTCGTCCAGCGAGTCCCAGGCTGGGATACCCGGCGAGGGCGGCGACAACGGCCACGCCGGATCGATCAGGCCGAGTTCGATCTGACGTTGGTAGCGCCGCTGGCGGAGTTGATCCCAGCCGTCGGCGTAGCGACCACGATATTTGGCGATGTCATCTTCAAAGGCCTGCAACGGCCAGTGCGGTGCGGTGTACGCAAGATATAGGAAGAACGGATCCTGTTGCCGCTGACCGGTTTGATGCTCAGCCAGAAAGCGAATTGCATAGTCGGTAAACGCATCGGTGGTATAGAACGCTTCATCGGTGGTGCTCTCCGGCTGCTCCAGCGGAGTGTTGTCGAGCATCATCCCGCGCGGCTGAACCGGCTGAAAAAAGCGGG
>CALELC010000651.1 GCA_937904535.1 uncultured Planctomycetaceae bacterium | reverse complement strand
GACCAGCGGACGTCCCGGAGTGAGCTGCGCTAAGAATGAGTCGAGCGAATCAGCCTGGTGATTGCCGCAGCGATCCAGTCGGCCGATTTGCAGTTCGGGACTCGTGAGCTCGGCAGCACACGCTTCAGCGGTCAGATGGCGAGTGCTGATGAGCCATAACCGATCGCTGGTATCTAGGATTTCTGGAGCCAGCGTTCCAGGCACCCCAGGGCTAAGAAACGCAGGAGTTGACTCCGCTGGCCACGATCCGATGTGGCCTTTTTTATACACATCGGCAGCGGGAAGCGGCGCGCCGAACAGGATCATAACGATCATGACGGCAATAAGGCGTGGAGGTGCCATGATACTATGGAGTTGTGGAGAGAGCCTGTTGCAAGTAATCAACAAATTGTTGCACAAAAAACTCAACCCTTGCTTGCATCACGTTCAGGGCGTCCTAGATTTGTGCGGCTCGGCGTACGAGTCGTACGATGACGCTCGCTTTGCACGTGAAGGGAAATAGAATGAACATGCGGCTTGTCGCGGTTATAGCGACGGTAGTGATGCTCGCCACCTCCAGTGGCTGTTCGGGGATGCGAAACTTCTTATTTGGTCGTGGTGCCGCTTGTGCGGCCAACCACGCTCCAGCACCGGTTTATGCTCCGGCACCGGCCTACGCGCCAGCGCCCTTTGAACGCAGCTGTGGTTATGAGCCGAGCTGCGGCTATGAACCGAGCTGTGGCTATGAACCGAGCTGTGGCTATGAGCCGAGCTGTGGTTACGAACCGGTTCAGCCTCGACCACTGGCGAACCTGCGGGGCGGTTGCGGTTTGCTGCGCGGTCGTGCCACCTGTGGCGGCAGCCCTCTGTGCAACTGTGGTGCCGCTGCTGCACGGCCCTATTTGCCGGGACAGTACGACGCATACTCCGGTGGCTATGACCCCTACCGCCAAGGTGGAATGATTGGCTCGGAAGTGATTGCCGATCCCTATGGCGGCTACATCGGCAGCCCATACCCAGGGGTGGTGTATCCCGGTGGAACCATCATTGACGACAACTTCAATGCGCGGAGCAACAGCGGAAGCCAAGCCTCTCCGGCTCCGACCCCAGCCAATCCGTGATCATTTTGAGAAACGTCCTCGGACGAAATTCCAGACGTCAGTCCGCTAGCGGTCACCGCTGCAGGGCGGGCGGATGTGAATCGAGCGGATGGTGCAGGTACAATGTGCAAGCGGAGCCGTGCTGTCGGCGGGAACCGAGAATTCGCCGGCAGCACGTTCGCTCACACGCGACCGTTGCCCGTTCTTTTCCTGCTCTCTGCTTGTTGTTGGAAGTGTGATGAACCGTGAACCTACAGGTCTAGGCTCGCCATGGCCCATGTTGCTCGACCGCCGACAGATACTCACGGCGGGACTCGTCACCGTAGCGACTGCGGTTATCCGGAGTGACCGGTCGGTGCTTGCCGATGAGACACGCGAGGGTGGTGAGGATGCAGCCGATGATACCGCCGCAACCGGGCCGCAGTGGCGCCTGAGTTATGATAGCCCAAAGGCCGAGCGCTGGCGCATTGGTATGCGGCTCGATACCAATGGGGTGGCGTGCAAGGACATTTTGGCGACATTTCCTATTCCGATGCCTTGGCCGGAACAAACGGTTCGCCTACTGCATCAGGAAATTGATCCACGGGTTGACCGATGGACGGTGCGGACGCTTCCTGGCGGTGCTCGGCAGGTCGTACTGGCGATGTCCGCGGTACCAGCGGGAGCCTCGCCGGAAATTACTTTTGAACTGGAGGTCGCGCGGTCGCGGATCTTACCGCCGGAGCAGACCGACGATTTGGTCATTCCGAAGCGACCTGCGAACCCGCTCAAGATTTTCTTAGGGACCAGTCCGTATATCGATTCCGGGGATGGGCGGATTCGTGCCGCCGCTCGTGAACTTGGGGCAGAGGAACATGCCAATGCCTGGGCCCATGTCGAAGCGATTTACGACTGGGTGCGCGAAAAGGTGGAGTATGTTGAAGGGGATATCAAGACCGCTTCACAAGCGCTGCGCGATGGCAAAGGCGATTGTGAGGAAATGACAAGCCTATTTGTCGCAATCTGTCGCGCCAGTCGAATCCCCGCGCGCATGGTTTGGATCCATGACCATTGTTATCCAGAGTTTTATTTAGAAGATGCGGACGGCAATGGTACTTGGTTCCCTTGTCAAGCAGCCGGAACGCGGCAGTTTGGCAGGATGGATGAGTATCGGCCGGTGTTGCAGAAGGGTGACCGGTTTAAGGTGCCTGAAAAGCGTCAGCCGGTGCGCTATGTTGCGGAGTTCTTTCGGTGTCTGCCTCAGGGCAATCGCGACCCGATACCTATTTTCTTGAGAGAAGTCGTCCCGGCTTAATCGATCGTTGCGCAGTGAGTTTGACGAGGACTGCCAGCGAACAAAGATCCGTCGGAACCTAACCTGAGTAAGTCCATGTTGATGGTACTAGCAGCGATGTTGGCGTGTACGAAAGCCTTCATCTTCAATCGGCGTCTGCGAGGGACGCGACTCGATCGGCGGCGTCAACTGTTATTGGTTTCAACCTGGGCGTCGCTGGTCGCGTTTGAGCCTCACGCGCAGGCTCAGGATCCGCTGATTTCGCCGGGCTTCGACGCCGTGGCGACCAATACCTATCCCAACCAGCAGTACTATCTGGCGTTGGAACTCTATCGCGAAGGTGACTTGGCCAACGCGATGCAGGCGTTCGATGGAGCGCTGAGTCGGACGCGACGCGACCCCAGCGGACGCTGGATCGATGCGATTCCCGTGCATGCGATGATTGCTGAGTGCCTCTATCAGGCTGGCGACCTACCAGGTGCGGTCGACAACATCGACGCAGCGCTGGCGTTGGCGATTCGCCACCGTGGCTGGCTGGGCGCATTGACCTGGAATGACTTGGCTACCGGCGCCGTGCGTCCACCGGATGCCGCAGCGGCATGGGCTGCGCCCCAGGTGCCGAGCCTGGTTCCGATTTCGAATCGTCTGTCAATTGCGTCTGGTGACGTCGATTTGTCGGGCACGCTGCGGAGCGGCGGCGTTCTCGAATCCGCAAAATTGACACGGATCGATGGCGTGGAAGTGCTGCGAGGGTTGGCGACGGCGTTGTATCGACGCCGGATCATTTTCGGCCCGATTTCGGGAGAGTACGAGATCGCCAATCAAACGCTGGAGGCGACGCGTTATCCTAAAGGGCTCTCGGCACCACTGCCACGTGCACTCATCGGATCGATGCGCGGATGCGGCCGATTCGCAGCGGGGCAGCGCGATGAGGTGATGGCCGACGTCGGCCAGAACGCCGTCTTTGCCAACGGTGTCCATCCCCTATCACCGGTGTTGTTGTTGGCGGGAGCCCGAGAGGCAGCGCTGCAGGACAATTATTCGGCTGCGGTGCCGCTGGCGATGCGGGCCGCGGCGGCGGCATCGGCGCTCGGCCAGCCCGAGTGGGTCGGCGAAGCGTTCGCAGTTGCCGCAGGATGCGTGGATCTAGCGACAGCCAAACCGATCCAGCAGGCCGCCACGGCCGCGGCGACGGCGCATCAACGGCGCGGCCGGTTTGCTGCCGGGGGCGCCTTGGCTGCTGCTTGCGATGCGGCGCTGACGGCTGGCGACACGGCTTCGGCAGTTACCCTGCTCGGACAACTGCGGGCAAGTCTAGGCCGGCGTGATTTTTCTCAGCCGCGCTTGTCTGCGTACGGCGAGTACCTCAGTGCCCTAACGGCGGCTTGCGGAGGAGCGTCGCTGGGTGATGAGAGTGGCGCGGTGGACCAGTCACTGGCTCGATTGCTGACTTTCACCAGTGGAAACTCGCCGGCACTCCGCCGTGCGGGAGCGCGACGTGGCGCGGTAGTGCCGTCGAGCCCGCGGTTGTATCAGCTCGCGTTAGTGAGTGCGAATGTGCGAGGACGTGGCGTCGGTGGACGCGCGGTCGAGGAACGCATGGCAGAGTTTATCGGACCTCCGCCGGCAAGTGTGTGGCGCGCCGATCCGGTCGATGCCATCGCCTACTGTGCCTACGACCATTCCGCAAACATCATCGCTCAGATCGCGTCAGCGATGACCCGCAGCTCGCAGGCGGACGTGCTGGTGCATTGCGATTCGTTGCTTCGCGCGCGGTTTGTCTCTGCCTTGCCACTAGGTGGGCGAGTTCAACACATTCGTCGGCTCGCCAGTGGTGACGCGTCGCAGCTCGACGCGGTGGCGCTCGGCGTTCTAGCCAAGCCGCCTGTAAAACTGCGGATGATGACCGAAATCCTAGCAACGCCGGCTCCGCCGCCCGGATCGCCCGAACTGGCAGCGCGCGGACGGAGTCTCGAATCGTTGGCAACTCAGTTGGCACTCAGCCGAGGAGTCGTTCCGCAAACCGCACCGCGTCCTCTGGGCGATTCAAGTGCCTTGCGAAACTTGCCGGCGGGCCATGGCATGCTGAGTTTTACCGATGTCGGTGGCACGTTGATCGGCTCGCTGGTATCTGGCTCGGAAATCCAGGTGTGGAATGTGCCTGCTTCCCGTCAACTCTCTACCGAGGTCGGTAAAGTGTTGCGTGGGATCGGTGCTAACGTACCGCGCGGCAACCTGTCGCGTCTGGATGACGATGCCAATTGGAAGGCTGACGCGGCCAAGCTGCGGCAGAAACTGATTCCGGATGATCGTTTGGCCGAACTGGGCCGGCTGCAGCACGTGACAATCGTGCCCGATGGTGTGCTTTGGTACCTGCCGATGGAGCTGCTGCCGCTGGGCGATGCTGACGCAGCATTGCTGGGTGAGCAGGTGTCTGTGCGCTATGCGCCGACATTGGGTCTTGCGATTCATCCCGCGGGACCCGTGAATCCACAGTTGCCGATCGGTACCGTCAGTCAGCTGTTTTTTGCACCGCGGGATGGGAATCTAAACAGCTCGCTGATGACGCAACTTGCTGATGCACTTGAGCAGCACGTGGCACTGCCCGGTACGCCTGCAACGGCCAGTTCGCAGTTGGGGCACTCGATCAGTTGTTTGGCTGTCCTAGCAGCGGTCACCCCCAATCCGGCAACGCCGCTGGCGACGGCGGTTTCCTTGTATGACACCGGTGCAACCACGGGGAGCCTCGCAGCATGGCTTCGTTTTCCGGCTCAGCCGCCCGCGACGCTGTACCTCCCGGGATTCCGGACCGCGGCTGGTGGGGCTCAGCTCGGTGATGGTCGCGAGTTGTTCATGACACTCACCGCGCTGCATACCGCTGGTGTCCGCGACATTCTGATTTCCCGCTGGCCCGTCGGTGGTGAGTCGACCGCACTACTATCACGCGAGTTTCTGCAGGAGTTACCGTTTGAGGGCATCGAGCCCGCTTGGCGGCGAGCAGTGCAAACGCTGCGTCAGGCACCGCTGAATCCGGAAACCGAGCCACTGTTGGGGGCGAAAGATCAGAAACGGGAGAGCCTGCAGGGTAATCATCCGCTGTTTTGGGCTGGCTATCTCTTAGTCAGTCCACCACCGCAACCGATGCCGGCTCAACCCGGCGGAGCACAGCCGGGCTTGGCACAGCAGCCACCGCCTCCGCCGGCCAACTTGCAGGCAGATGCTGCCGGACAGCTTGGGGGTGAAGGTCAAGCTGCTGGCGAGAATCCTGCAGCAGAGGATCCGCAGCCCGGTGAGCCGGCTCAGCCAGCAGATGAGGATGAGGCTGAAGACGCGGAGCCCGAGGCGGGTGATGATCAGCAACAGCCCGAGTAGGGCTCTGCCTTAGGAACCGGAGGAGCGAAGCTTCCCGGCGACGATGCGAATCGCGTCGGGCAATGCTTCGCACTCAAGCTCGAACACCGCGGCGGCGAGCTGTTCGGCAGTGCAGCTTGGCGGCACGCTGCAGCTCCGCTGCAGGATGATCGGGCCGTGATCGTAGTGGTTGTCGACATAGTGCACGGTGCAGCCGCTGATCTGCACCCCACGGTCAATCGCCGCTTGATGGACCTTTAACCCATACATACCCTCACCGCAGAAGGCTGGGATCAAGGAAGGATGAATGTTGATCACGCGGCCGATGAAGTCGTCGGGGATCAGCACATGCTTGAGAAAGCCCGCCATCACGACGAGTTCAACGCCCGCCTCGCGGCAGGGTCCAAACATCGCCTCGCAATACTCGGCGGGATCCGGATGGGCTGATTTCAGCACGACCCGTGCAGGGATCCCGGCGTCGGCCGCGATCTGCAGCCCAGCCACCTTGGAGGAGCTGCTGATCACAATCCGCGGATCGATCGCCAGCCCATGCTGGTCGCGGTGCTGGAGCAGGTTTTTGAGGGTGCGTCCTCCTCCCGAGAGAAAGACGGCGAGCGGTAGCGGATCAGGCATCGTTACAGGACAACGTGTGTGAGTCGGGCGGGGCAGCGAGATTGTGGCCGCCACCGCTCAACTACACAACGGTATCCCTGACGCTCGCCAATGCCTATCCCAAGTCGCGATAGGGACACGGCCAGCGACTCAATCGGATTGGCCGCTTTGCGCCGCACGGAGTTTGGCGGAGAACTCCTCCAACACTTCCGGAGACACTTCGCTGCGTTTCGAGAGCTTGTCCAACACTTCTTCGACCGGCTGAGCTCCAGATTCGGTGACC
>CALELC010000650.1 GCA_937904535.1 uncultured Planctomycetaceae bacterium | reverse complement strand
GCAGCATGATGGGCGGCATCGGTGGTATGGGCGGCATGGGCGGCGGCATGATGGGCGGCATGGGTGGCATGGGCGGCATGGGGATGGGTGGCGGCATGGGGATGATGGCCGTTCCCGACGACGTCTCGCTGGCCACCAAGTCGTCGGCTGCCCCTGCAAAACCGCAGGCTGCCGCTCCGCAGACGCCTGCCGCGACGGATTCACCGGCGGCGGCTCCTCCAGCAGCCACCGCTCCGGCGGCCGCACCCATCAAATTGGGCACGGCTGACCAACCAGCGACTCTGGATGACTGGTTGAGCTATTTCGAAGCCTTGGAACTGGGCAGCCCAGAGGCCGTGGCCGAACATGATCAGCGGATCCTGGCGACTGCCGATCAGCTCAACTCGCGTGTTAAGCTGGCCGAAACCAGTGGCGACAAACAAGCGGCTCTCAAAGCGTTCACCGCTGTCCGTGATTTCCTCGGCGCTGCGATCCTCAGTGGAAACGTTCAACCTTGGATGTACCACGCCTATGCATTGTCGCTGAAGGCGACCGGCGCTGAGCTCCAGGACATCGAGCGAGCCTACTTGTCGGCTGTCGATTTCGCAGATTCGCCCGAAGAAGTATTGTTGGTTGCCGATCAGCTTCGCCGGGCCGGCTGCGATGCAGCAGCACTTCGTCTCTGCCAAAATGTGACTTCGCTGCAACCCTACCGCCGCGAAGCCTACGTGATGGGCATGCGGCTCGCCGAGAAGCTCGATGATCTGGAAGGCATGCAGTGGGCCTGTCGCGGCATCCTTGGCCAAGCCTGGCCGAAGGGCGCCGAGAAGGTCGAAGCCGATGCACGCTTGCTGGCACGAGCCACTCATCAGCGGCTGGTCCAAGAAGGCCGGAGCGACGAAGCCAAGCAGTTCATGGCAGGCCTGAAAGAAGCGACTGCACACGACCTGGTGGTCCGCGTGAGCTGGACGGGCGATGCGGATGTGGACGTCGCAGTCGAAGAGCCTTCGGGGACGGTTTGCTCGAGTGAATCGGCATTGTCACCCGGCGGTGGCACGTTCCTCGGCGACAGCTTCCCGGGCATGGAATCGGCTGAAGACGGCGGCACCTTGTCGGAAACGTATGTTTGTCCGCAAGGATATTCGGGCGTCTACCGCATCCTCGTTCGCCGGGTGTGGGGCAATGTCTCCACGGGTCATGTCACCGTCGACATCCTCGTTGACGTTGGCCGTCCGACTCAGCGGTATATCCACAAGCAGCTCGAACTGACCGAGAAAGACGCGTTGATCGAAGTCGATGTGCTCTCCGGAACGCGGAAGACCGAAGTCGGCGAGGCTCAGCTGGCGCACCTGCGCGATGCCCAGGTCGGCGGGCAGCCAAAGTTCCTGGCTCAATTCCTCGGTGGCAACGATTCCTCGGCCCTGCAGCAGTACCTCGCCGATTTGGCCAACATGGGCCTGCTCAACAGCGGAGGCGTGGGCGCCGGCCGTGGCCCGTTTGGGCTGCAGTCGGGAGTCGGCTTCCAGCCAGTTATCGAAACGCTGCCGGAAGGGGCAACGATGATGGCGATGGCCATTATCTCAGCGGATCGGCGCTACGTGCGTATCTCGCCATCACCGATGTTCTCGCAAATCGGCGACGTGAACACGTTTAACTTCGTCAACGGCGAGAGCGGCGAATCGCCGGGCGGTGCTGGCGGTGGTTTTGGCGGCATCGGCGGCGGCGGCCTCGGTGGTGGCGGCGGTTTTGGTGGCGGCGGTTTTGGCGGCGGCGGCTTCGGCAATTAGTGCCATTGCCCCTGGTGAAGCTCCCTGGCCAACGTCAGGGAGCCTGCCCAACAACGATCAGAGCCTGCTTGCTAATGAGCGAGCAGGCTTTTTTTTGTTAGTCTCGGCACCCGCGGCTCCCGTGCAATCCACACAGACACACCGCATCCGCGAGCGACTACAATCGCGGCACCCCAGGCCGTCCGCAGCCACTCGGTGGACGGCCTCCTATCGTCGTGGAATCAGCCAACTCGGAGCAACTCATGCCATCAACGACTCACTACTCACTTCTGCCGCTGTGCTGGATTTTGACGGTCATCGGAGCCGGCGGGCTGGGAACCGCCGGAAACTCGCTCGCTGCAGAGCCAGACTGGCCGGTCGCAAAGATCCAGGGCACCGGTCCCGGTTGGCAGCAACTGCGCGAGGCCGATTTTGTGCCGGTCAACGGCGATGCTGATACCTGGAGTTTCGGCGAAGACTCCATTCAAACCACTGGCAAACCGATCGGCGTGATTCGCACCGCCAAACAGTTCACAAACTTTGAGCTCGTCGCGCAGTGGCGGCACCTCGAAAGCGGCGGCAACTCCGGGATGTTTGCCTGGGTCACGGACGAAGGCCTGGAAGGCCTCAAGCCCGGCCAATTGCCCAATACCGGTATCGAGATCCAGATGCTCGATCACGGCTACCATGAAAAGTACACCCGCGCCAGCGGCAAAGTCGGCGACTGGTTCAGCACGCATGGTGACGTGTTCGCCGTCGGCCGCTCAACGATGAAGCCGTTTCCCCCGACGTCTCCCAATGGCTCCCGCAGCTTCCCGTCCAAAGAATTGAGCCGCGGCGTGAACGAGTGGAACCACTACTACGTGCGGGCGATCAACGGCGAAGTGCGATTGTGGGTCAATGGTGAAGAAGTTTCAGGCGGCAGCGATTGCCATCCTCGCGCCGGCTATTTGTGCCTGGAAGCCGAAGGCTCCCCGGTCGAGTTCAAGCATCTGCGGATTCGCGAGTTGCCCTAGTGCCGTTCCGGGCGCTCGGGAAAGTCAGTGCGAATCCCCCGGCTTCATCGCCCGTTTGCTCAGCAGTTCGCGCAGTTTCAGTTCGGCCTTCGGTTCACCGGGGCCTTCCCGCCCAGGGACACTGCCCCAGAAAACCGGCTCGCCACTGTGCGGAATCAGTTGATACTGCGGCACTGGCGACATCCGGCTGCTGTCGTGCAACTGGATGCTCCGCAATTGCAGCGCCTCGCGGTACGGCCCCAGCAGGGCTGCAAGTTGGGCAGCACCAACGATCCGCGGGTCGCCAAAATTGGAGCCGACGCCGCCGGTCGGATAGACGTCCGGAATCTCGATGTGCAGGTAGCGCATGGTGTGTTCACGGCTGAACTCCGTCGTGGGCAGTAACACGCCTTCCTGATCAATTGCAAAGAACGAGCGTCCCGGAACGTCGGGATGCCGGCTGATGACGAACACCATCGCCACGGGTTCGCGATATTGCAGATGCACATCGACTTTGCCGCCGGGCAGCTTGCGTACTGCAACGACACGGCTGACCCACGGGTGCGAAGCAAAGGCCGATGCGATGCGTGCGGTCGCCGCTGGATCAATCAGCGATAACTGATCGAGTTTGGTATCGCGGTAGACTACCTCGACGATGTCCGACGTGATGTGCTCAGGACGCTGAGTGACATGAATCATGCCCAGGTCGAGCCCATAGAACTTCCGCGAGACGTGCTCGGCGCCCCAGCGGTGCCAGGCCACGTAGCCACCGACGACCAACAGCACGGGCCACAGCATTGCCAACGCAGCCGGAGCATGAATCAGCCGCTGCAACAGATGTCGCACCGGCAGCCGCGAGTAGGATGGCTTTGCGTCACCTTTCACTTCAGATCCGATCCATTGGGAGCATGACAGGAAGCCTCGCTGCCGGCTGCGGATCAGCGCAACATGAGCCGAGTCGGGTTCGGCTTCTCATCCAGCGCGCCTGTGAACGCCAGCGTGCGTCGCCAGGGAACGTTCCTACCAGATCTGCAGGTTGGACTGCAAGTCGATCCCGGTCTGCAGCAAAACTTGCTCACGAACGCGTTCAATCAGCTTCAGGCAATCACTGCTGGTGGCTTCATCGTGGGCGATGAGGAAGTTCGGATACTCGCTGTTGAGCGCAGCACCGCCTTCGCGGACACCCGCCAACCCGATATCCGAGATCAGCCGCTGCGCGGTCGCACCATCCGGATCGACAAATGGCATCGCGATCCGAGACTGATCCTTCGGCTGAGCCGCATTGCGGATGATCCACAACTTTTGCATCCGCTTGGTCAAAGATTCCAGATCGAGGTTTTCGAGCTGGAACGTCGCGCTGAGGATGATCTGTCCATCGAGGCTCGAGCGACGGTGTGAGAACTGCGCCTCCTCGGCCGTGATGGATTGCACCTGGCCGTCGAGCCCCAGCAGTTCCACTGCAGCGGTGACCGAACCGATATCGCGTCCCCCCGCTCCCGCGTTGCTCACCAGAGCGCCACCCACCGTGCCGGGAATGCCCAGCAAGTGTTCCAGCCCCGCTAGCCCCACACCGACCGCATGGGTAACGGTGCGTGAGAGCATCGCACCGGCGCCCGCCGTCAGCCGGCTGCCATCGACCACCAGTTCGCTCAGCGCTGCAGAAGCGAGCGAAATCACCAGTCCATCGACGCCTGATTCTCGGGCCAGCAAGTTACTGCCGCCGCCGAGTACCCGCACCTGCACGCCTTGTTCGCTTGCCGCGCGGACCAATTCGATCAGCTCGGCACGGTTGGTCGGTTCGGCGTAGTACCGAGCCGGTCCACCGATCCCTAGCCACAGCCGCGGAGCGAGCGAGTAATTGTGCTGCACCAGGTGAGCGACGGATTCTGGAAATCGCATATCAAACGTACAAGGACGAGCAGAAAAAAAGCGACCAGCCGCCTGAAACCCGCGTTTCATGCCCCGGCTGGTCGCCTTCAAAATGGGCTAGTCGCCCTAGAATAACCGATCGTCGCGATCGATGCGGTACCGGTCAGTACCAGATTTTTTCGCGGGCGATCGGCCTCGCATAACGATTCTCCGCCCGTCGAAGACGGTTGACGTCCGTGCGACGCGGGCGCAGAGAATCTCAATATCCTTTACCGATCACTGGCCTTAGCTGCGGCGAATCGCCGACATCGCCGAGAGGATGAGCTGGCGAACCGGCCCGGGGGCCTGAAAGCCGGTGAGCTGCGATCGCTCCCAGCGTCCTGAGTTCCCTTTGGCAAAGACGATGATCTGCGGGATCATCTGACCACGCATCAGCTGACTGGCGAGCTGTGGCTGAGCGTCTCGATCGACGACTGCCACGCAGACGTCATTCAGCTGCCCCGATGCCTGGAGCTGCTTGAGCGTTGTATCCTTCAACGTGTGGCACGCCGGGCACCATTCGGCGCCGACAATCACCATCAGTGGCTTGCCGTGGAGTTGCGATTCCTGGTACGCCTGTGTGTAGTCATGCTCCTTGGCGGTAGATGCCGAGAAGTTTGCCAAAACAGCCGTGATCAGTAACGTAAGCAAATGTGACTCCCTCACTAGGATAGGTAGCTAGCATCCATCGGATCGATACCCGATGATGCGCCGGCCAATCGCTTTGTAGCGATTAGCGAAAACATGCGGGCGGATTTTAGGGTAGGTTCGACTCCGAACAACCCCTGCTGCCGGTTTTGCGCAAAATAGATGCGGCCCCAGCGAGTTTGATTTGCTAGAAAAGCCGGCCGTTAAGGGCAAATTGAAAGCCATTCCCTCGATTTAAGAGTCATTCGACCCACCCCAATTGGGCGGAGCCGAGAAGCTAATTCGATGGCCTCAGCGGCCGCAAAAGGAGAGTTTTTTGGTCAAGTTGCGAATCGGGCTGATCGAGATCGGCCCGGCCTGGCAGACTCGGCATCGCCCCGCTTTGCGGATGCTTCAAGACCGCTTCGACGTCCGCGCCATCTGTTGTGGCGTCGCTAAGAAGGCGGAACCGATCGCCGCGGAGTTTCAAGCCGACATCATGGACGGCTACCGCGCGATGGTTGCACGGAGCGATATCGACGCGGTGATGATTCTCGAGCGTTCCTGGCACGGCTGGTTGCCGGTGATCGCTGCTTGTGATGCCGGCAAAGCGGTCTACTGGGCGGGCGATCCGCAGTTTGACCCGGTCGCCGATGCTGCGGTTTACAAGCACGTCGACGAGTCGGGAATCGCGTTTATGGCGGAACTGCCGCGACGCTTCGCCCCGGCGACGTTGCGACTGAAAGAACTCATCGCCACCAAGCTCGGAAAACCCCGCCTGATCTTCTGCCACCGCCGGCTATCGGTTGCTCCGCCAAAGCCGGGCGGCATCTGCGACAGCGATCCGATGGCCGAGAGCCGCCGCGAACTGGTAGAACTCATCGATTGGTGCCGCTACGTTGTCGCGCGCGACCCGAGTTCCGTCACCGCATTGGTACACAACGCTCCACCGACCAATCCCGCCGAAGCCGAACGGCCGCAGCGCGATTATCAGTGCATGAGCCTGCGGTTCGAGGAAACGGCAACAGCCCCCGAAGTGATCTGCCAACTCAGCTGCGGCCAATACATTCCCGCTGCCTGGCACGAAGCCATCGGCTTCCGGCCGCCATCCGCCATGCAGATCTGCTGTGAGCACGGATTGGCCTTCATCGACCTGCCATCGACCCTCGTTTGGTTCGACGAAGCCGGACGTCACCTGGAAAGCCTTGAGACCGAACTGTCCGTCGGCGAACAATTGCTGACCCAGTTCCACCGCACTGTGACCAGTTTGGTGCGGCGGCGCAATGACCTGGACGATGCCTTCCGCGCTGCCGGCGTGTTG
>CALELC010000649.1 GCA_937904535.1 uncultured Planctomycetaceae bacterium | reverse complement strand
AGCTGCTTCGCCAGGACGGAGCATTTGCGGTTTGACCTCAGCCACGACCGTTACAGGCGGGTGTTCGGCCCGGGCGACACCTCCGGCTGGTGCCGCTGATTGAGGATCGAGTGAGTGGGATTGGGCCTGGTGCTTGGTGAGCATCATGTGGGCGACCAGCAGGCTCTCGGCTGCACCGGGAGACTGCGCCATAAAGCCGCTGAGCGATTCAAGCGTGCGGCGTGCGGCAGATAGGTACCGCTCCTGAACCTGTTCCTCCCCACCTTCGACGGCCGGCCCGGTGGCGGTACCCAGCCGCAGTAGCACTTCGGCAGCAACGCCGTTACCCATCGGCAGATTACCGCTGCCCAGCACATTTTTAGAGCGAGACAGCAGTACTGGGTGTTCATCGCTGGTGAAGAAAAAACCACCGTGCTGAGGATCCTCGAAACGCGTCAGCATTGCGTCGGCCAGTTTCTGTGCCTGGTCCAGCCAGCGCGCGTCTCCGGTAGCATCGTGCAGATCCAGCAACCCGCGGGCGAGGAAGGCGTAATCGTCCAGGTAGCCCGGTAATTCCGCTTTGCCGCCGCGCCAACTGCGGTACAGCAGGCCGTCCGCTCCGGTCATTTCGCGGAGAATGAAATCAGCCGCATTGGCTGCGGCAACGGTGTACTGCGGTTCTTCCAGGAATTGTCCGGCGCGCGCCAATCCTGAAATCATCAGCCCATTCCAGCTAGCCAGAATCTTGTCGTCCAGGTACGGATAGGTGCGTTGGGAACGCGCCTGGAGCAGTTTGGCACGCATCGCAGCGAGTTCGCGGCTCAGGACCTCAACATCGAGTTGCTCGTCATGGGCAAGCTGCTCAAGCGAACCTTGCAGGTGCGGGATGTTCGCGCCGGTGCGATGGCCGCTGGCTTCTTCGGTAAAGTTTCCTGCTGACTCGAAGCGGTAGATCCGCGCGAATCGCTGGGCAGCATCGGACCCGAGGATTGTTTCCAACTCGGCGGTGGTCCAGACGTAGAACTTGCCTTCCTCACCTTCACTTTCCGAGTCCAGCGCCGAGTAAAATCCGCCGTCCGGATGAGTCATTTCACGGCGAAGCCAAGCGTAGATGTCGTCGACAGCTTCGCGGTATCGAGCGTTTTGGGTCAGCCGGTATCCCTCGGCGTACGCTGCCATTAACTGGGCGTTGTCGTACAGCATTTTCTCGAAGTGCGGCAGCAACCACTGGCTATCCGTCGAGTAGCGATGGAATCCGCCGCCGATGTGATCATGGATGCCCCCTTGCCACATCGCGTCGAGTGTGGCGATCAGCAGGTGGAGCGGCTGAGGATTGTCCGCCGTTTCCGCCATCCGGGCCAGGACGCGGAGGTGGCCGTGCTGCGGAAACTTCGGAGCGGAGCCGAATCCGCCGTGGATCTCATCGAAGCTATCGTGAATCTGTGCCAGCGCGTGGTCGAGCAATTCCTGGCCTGCGAGCACTTCGGGGTCGACCGAGCGCAGCGGACTCGCCATCGCATTTTTGATGGCATTCGCGAGTACATCGGCTTGTCGCTGCACCGCATCGGGCTGTTCTCGCCAAACTTTGGCAAGTTGCTCCAGGACGTCGACAAACTGGTCGCGCGGAAAGTAAGTGCCAGCCATCCAGGGACGCCCGTCGGGCGTGAGCCACACCGAATTGGGCCAACCGCCGCGACCGGTCACCAACTGAGTCGCCAGCAGATACTGTTCATCGATATCTGGCCGCTGTTCGCGATCGACCTTGATCGCAATGAAGTGCTCATTCAAGACCGCGGCCACGGATTCGTCTTCGAATGATTCCCGCTCCATCACATGGCACCAATAACAGGTCGAGTAGCCGACGGAAAGAAAAATCGGCTTGTTCTGCTGGCGTGCCAGTTCCAGTGCTTCCTCACCCCACGGATACCAATGGACCGGATTGTGAGCGTGCTGGAGCAGGTAAGGGCTCGTCTCTTGAGCCAGTGCGTTGGTGGGTGGCACCTTCGTCTCCTCGGTGTTCGCAGCCGGATCCTGAGCGACGCTTAGTCGGGCAGGATCGCTGAGACACAGCCCCGCAAAATACACGCCGGTCAGCAAGGTACGGCTGAGAAGAGACGGAGTCGCCAACCGACGCGACCGCCGCAGCAGTGTCTTCATGAGACGAGCCGGGGTGACTTAGGAATCGATGAGCGGTCCAAAAAACGCTCGGTAACCGAATGAGCGGTGAGCTTACCGCAGGTGCTGTTCAAAGAACTGCAGAGTGCGTTTCCACGACAGTTCCGCTGCCTGGGCATCGTATCGCGGCGTCGAATCATTATGAAACGCGTGATTGACGCCTGGGTACAGGTGCACCGTATAGGAAATGCCGGCGGCTTGCAGTGCTTGCTCATAGGCTGGCCAACCGGCGTTCACCCGCTCGTCGAGTTCTGCATAGTGCAACAGCAAGGGGGCTTTGATCTTGCTGACCGACTCGCTCGCAGGTTGCCGACCGTAATACGCGACCGCCGCAGAAATCACATCGGGAAGCCGAACCGCCAGTTCATTGGCCATCGCACCGCCGAAGCAAAAGCCGACCACGCCGACTTTGCCATTTCCAGCGGGGTCAGCCGCCAGATACCGCGCACCGGCGATGAAGTCTTGCGTCATCTCTTCGCCGTCGCGACGGGCCTGCAGGGTGCGGCCCTCATCATCATTGCCTGGATACCCGCCCAGTGGTGAAAGCGCATCGGGGGCCAGTGCGATGAAACCGGCGACTGCCAGCCTCCGGGCGACATCTTCGATGTAAGGGTTCAGACCGCGGTTTTCATGCACCACCAACACTGTGGGCAGCTTACCTTCAGCAGTAGCCGGCTGGACCCGCAGTCCACGGATCGTGCCGCCCCCTTGGGGTGATGGATACTCAATCCGCTGACTCTTTATCCGCGGATCGTCTGCCGCGACCTGCTGAGCAAACGCGTAGTTGGGCGCGAGGCTCGCCAGCAAGCTTTCCACCGAGACACCCGCGACCGTCAGCGCCGCCGCCCGTCGAGCGAACTCTCGGCGGTCGATGCGGCCATGAGTGTAGTCGTCGTACAGCAGGTGAACGCGTTGATCAAAATCGGTCGCTACGGCGCGCTTCATCGTTGACCCTGAGGTTGGAGGTGTGGCTGGTGCCGACTAGAGAGGAAGATGACTTTGCCGGCTCGAATATTCACCGCTGAGCCGACTCGTCGTTTTGTGAGTCGGCATCGTCGCCCTCGATCGAGGCGATTGTTCGCTCAAGGCTTTCACGGCCTCGCCCCTCCTGCTCACTTGCCAGCTGTTTCAGTCGCGGTAGTGCTTCCTTAGCTTCGGGACCAAGTTTGCCCAGGAAGAAGATGCCGTAGAAACGGAGGCTGCGATCCTCCGATTCGAGTGCACTGAGCAACACTGGGATCGCGTCGCGGTCAACAGCATCGATTTCACGCAGAGCAGCACGTGCCGGTTCGCGATCGTCTTCGTGGGTGAGCATCGCGAACAGTTTCGGTACGGCGGGACTGGCAGGCGGACCGATCCGGCCAAGTGACTGGGCCGCAGCATGACGAACCGTCCACTGCTCGTCGTCGAGCGCTTGCACCAGATACGGGACTGCAACTTGCGGCTCCGGAGCGACCCGCGGAATCGCCTGCAAGGCAGCAACGCGGATCGCTGAATCGGTGTGCGTCACCGCTTTTCCGAGCAATGGCAGGCTCACTGCTGCACCTGTGCCGATTCGTCCCAACGCTTCAACCGCCGCCAACAGCACCTGAGGCTCGGCGTCTTCCAGCAAGGCAATTAACTCGGACGCAGCCGCTGCGGCTGGTGCACCGATACTTCCCAGCGCCGCTGCGGCGGCCGCACGAACGGGAGCCTCAGCGTCGGACAGCACGGCCGCCAGCGCCGGCACCGCTGACTCAGCATCACCTTCGAGTTTACCAATCGTCGTGGCAGCACTGCCCCGCACAGCTGGCGCCGGGTCGTCAAGAGCGGCGATCAGCTTCTCCAGTGAGCCCTTCGCTTCGGTCGGAAACTGACCCAACGTCGCGATGGCGGACGCGCGCACTTCAGCATGTGAATCCGCTAAGGCGGCTGTCAGTCGCGGCAGCAAATCCGCCGGCTCAGCACCGACAGCCGACAGCGCAGCGAGACTGGTGGCCCGCACGGACGCCTCGGGATCCTCACAGGCGGCCGCTAAGGCAGAGTGTTGTGGCTTGGCCGCGACGCCGATGTCTGCCAGCGCCTGCGCGGCGGCAACTCGAACTGTCGGTTCCTCATCCTGTAAGGCGGCGGCCAGTCGCTCGAGCGTATTGGCTGCTGGCGAGTCGAGCCCACCGAGACCGCGGGCTGCGGTGGCTCGCACCGCAGCGCTGGCCGAGTCCAACGCCTCGAGAAGGGGTGTCACGACAGCGGGACCGATTGGTGACAGCGCGGTTGCCACCTGCGCACTATCGAGCTGGTGATCACGCGCGGCAGCCAGCAGTGCCGGGACGGCAACCGGACCGATCCGACCCAGAGCGCTAGCGATCGCCGCGGCTTCTTGTTGCACTTCGTCGACATTGCCGCGAGGTTGCTGCCACGCCGCAAGCAATGCCGGAATCACATCACGAGCTGCCGGACCGAAGCGGCCGATGACGAAAGCGGCTGAGCGACGTGCCGTGGGATCCGAACTGCCAAGCATCGCTTCCAACGTCGAGATCACTTGCGAGGCGGCCGCGGGCCCGATTTTGATCAACGCTGCGACACTGGCATCGCGGACCTGAGAGTCACGATCACCCAGTGCCGCGGCGATCAATTCGATTCCGTCGTCTGCGCCACGGCTCGAAGCGGCCAGCGCGCCGATCGCCGCCGCTCGCACCTCTGGCTCATCGGAGCGGCAGGCCGTTTGGATCTTTTCAATCGTCTCTGCCGATTCCGCACCGATCTGACGAAGGGCTTGCAGTGCGGCTACCTGCACCGACGGACCGGCGTGATCGAGGATCGGCAGCAGCGGGATTTCGGCCGCAGGGCCGACTCGCCCGAGCGCTGCGGAGGCCTGATCTCGAAGTGACGCTCGTTCATGTTGCAGCAGTTCGATCAGCTCAGGAACCGCTGGGGCGGCGCCCGCACCCATCCATCCCAACGCCTCGGCCGCTCCACCACGAATGCTGGACGGCCCGTCACGCAGCACTTCGATCAACGGAACAACAGCGCTCGGGCCAATCTGGCCAAGTGCGTAAGCGGTGCGGTAACGTCGCTGGCTATCGCGACTGCCCAAGTCATCGATCAACCGATCGATCGCGGTGTGCGCGGCTGGGCCGAGTTTGGCCAAAGCTTGCAGCGACTGCAGCACAACCTGATTGTCGCGGTCGTCCAGCGCCGCGATCAACGCGTCAATCGCTTCCGAGGCGTCCGGACCTAGCCGCGCCAATTCATAGGCTGCGTCCCGTCGCTGTTCAACATTTTCGCTCTGGAGCGCCGTTGTAAGAGATTCTAGTGACGGCGTTTCTTGAGCACCAGCTGGTCCGCTTACAGAGCCGATCAGCAGCCCTGTCAGCAGGAGGTTGGCAAGGGAGGTTTTGCGTCGGCGCATCATCAAACCTGCAACCCCGTCAGCAGGCCGGTGCTGTCGCCGATGTAGGGCGCAGCAGCACCCATCCGGTCGAGCATCGACAGGAACAGGTTACAAAGCGGGGTTTCCGTTGAATAAGCGACGTGGCGTCCAGTGTCGATCGTCCCGCCGCCTCGGCCGGCCAGCAGGATCGGCAGGTTCTCGTGATTGTGGCGGTTGCCGTCGCTGAGCCCGCTGCCGTAGAGGATCATGCAATTGTCCAGCAGCGTCCCTTCGCCTTCGGGGATCGCCTTGAGACGCTGCAGGAAATAGGCGAGCTGTGAAATGTGGAAGCGGTTGATCTCCCGAATCTTCGCGTGCTTGACGGGGTCGCCGGCATGGTGCGATAGGTCGTGGTGGCCATCGGGAATACCGATGTGCCGATAATTGCGATTGCTGCCCGCGTCGGCGAACATCATCGTCGCGACCCGCGTCGAATCCGTTTGGAAGGCGATCACCATCATGTCGAGCATCAACCGCAGGTGAGCGGCATACTCTTGCGGAATTCCAGGCGGCACGTCCATCTCGACGCCAGCCTGTTTGGATTCCTGCTCACTGTGTTCGATCTGACGTTCAACTTGACGAACACCACTGAGGTATTCATCGAGCTTCCGCTGATCGTTGCGTCCCAACTGTTTTTGCAACCGCTGAGCATCGTCGGCCACATAATCGAGAATGCTTTTGCGGAGCGCGAGCCGTTCCTGCCGAGTGCGGCCGGCTTCACCGGTTTCCCCTGTGGAGAACAAGCGTTCAAAGACGAGTCGCGGATTGACTTCTTTGCCGACCGGGGTGCTTTCCGAAGCCCACGAAATGTTCGAAGAGTACGCACAGCTGTAGCCCGAGTCGCAATTGCCCGCTCCGCGGCCGGCTTCGCAACCGAGTTCTAGCGACGGCAAACGTGTGGCGCCCCCAATCATTTGTGCCGCGTATTGGTCGACTGAAATTCCTGAGCGGATATTCGAGCCGTCGGTTTTGCGAGGTTGCGCGCCGGTCAAAAACACTGAGGCGCTGCGTGCATGATCACCAGGGCCGTCGCCGTTGGCTCGCCCCCGGTCGTGGGTCAGCCCGCTGAGGACCAGCATGTCGTCGCGGACACTGGCCAGCGGTTCCAAAATATAAGGCAGCTGATATCCAAACCCGGTCGAGGTCGGAATCCAGTCCGGCACATGAACGCCATTCGGGACAAAGATGCAGGCCATCCGCCGGGGAGCAGATCCCGGTGCGGGCGCGACAGCGGTGGCGCCGAGCGCCAGTCGCGGCATCCATGAGTCGAAGGTCGGCAGGGCCAGTGACAGACCGAGCCCGCGAAGCAACGTTCGGCGAGAAACTTGCGGTTGGGGCAGCATCATTCGGCTCCTTTGAGTTCTCGGAATAAAAACGGATCGCTGGTCACGATCGCCTTCACCACTGCGCTAAATCGAAATTCTTCGGCGGCAGCCTGATCGAGAATTGCATTGACTGCGCAGCGATCATAGGGGCCCAGCCCGCGACCTAGGCCATAGGTAAGCAACTTCTCGGCGATGCGGCGCGTGAACGCCTCACGCTTCTGTTCGGCGAGCACCTGCATCAATTCGGCTGGCCCTGAAAACTGTTGATTTCCAGGCAATTCGCCAGAGGGGTCGATCGCGAAGCGACCATCG
>CALELC010000648.1 GCA_937904535.1 uncultured Planctomycetaceae bacterium | reverse complement strand
ACCAGATACTTGATGCATGAATCTCGCAGCCGTCCACTGAAGACGAAGCTCGCTATACGGGATCTCATAAAGACATAGCTCCACCGGCGAGCTGGCGGGTGTTACATTCGTGTGCATGACTCGCGGGAAATTTCGGCGCATAGCCAGAACCCGTTGATGTTTCCGGTCGGCATGATCGAAGTAAACGGCAAGTCGCTCACGACGTGCGATGTCATTCGCGGGGCGTTGTGGAACTTCGGGTTCAATCTCAAGCACAACCACATCGTTCTCACCGTTGCGACGACACTCGACCAAATCGACAAAGTTGACCGACTGAGTGGAAAGGTATGCAACTAATTCAAGTGCCTTGCTTGACGTAAGTTGATCAACCGTAATCGGATCGCCGGGGGATGGATAGCATTGTGAATCTATGTCAGTCATCCTTCAGACTCCACGACCATCGCCAGCCCGGGGAGCAGGGCTACTGGCGATCGACGATGCCCCTAAAAGCATCGCCTTTTCTGGAGTAACCCCGAATTGGTCGATTTTTATCACGAGCGGTGCGGGGCTCGTCTTGCTGGGGGTTTCCATTGTGACCTTGAACTCGCGAAACTCGTCCTGGACAACTTCGCGGTAATAGCTCGCAGCTTGTCGGTGTGGTGGCTGCACATCACTGTCGTCAGATGGTATCGGCTTGCTAGTCGAAACGATCACGCCATGCTTCTGCCCATAATGTCGAAAGAGCCGATCAACCATTTCGTCAGGCTTCGTCTTTTCCTTGCCCTTGTCATCGCTGAGGGCTGTGTAGCTGCAGTGATGCGAAATTTTTTGGATATCCCACATCAGCCTTGCCAAGCGAGACTTGTCCTTCTTGGCATGCCATTCAGTGACCTTTACGATGTCCGCGATCACATCGTAGGTAAGATCTGACAGGAATAGTGCTCGAGAGTCGACGCCACCAGAACGAAAAGTTATATGAAGCGCAATTGAATCTTTATTTCTATCAAAAAGTGTTCCGTCAGCGGTCCGAGTGGCAAATGGCGAATGGCAGAAGAACTCCACTCCGTCTTTCTCCAACGAAAAACCCTTGACAGTTTCTCCTGCATTTGTGATCAAGTGGGCGCGCTCGGCCGGCTTGATCTTGTTGTCTCGAAACCACTTATCAAGCATGCCTGGCGAGGAGAAAACGCGGACGCCATAGTTCTCGCGAAGCCGGTGCTTGGCTTCCTTTTGAATGACCGCGGCGTCCCCATCACATGCCTCTTCCAGGATGGCCGCCGCTGGCACCCACATCATTGGCATCTTCACGCGCTCGCCACCCTGGTACTTGGCAGCGTAATCGAACTCGAAAAACTCTGACGCACGATTGATGTGGTCGCGGTCTAAGTGCGTGAAGACGACGACATCAAAATTGTCCTTCTTGAACTTCTTTAGATCAGCTCGAAGCTCCTTCGGTAAATCGATCCGCTTGTCTTTCGAGTCTAACGGATCACGCATATCCGCGTAATCGATGAGAATCTTAGAGCCATTCTCTAGGTCAATTCGCGTACTGTCCGCGTTTCCGAGTGGGTGAAATGTTAGCTTGTGCATCGGTCTGTTCTTTCTCCTGCCTGATGACCCAGAGTTCTCTTTTCTGTTTCCAGCATTCACCGGGTGGCACCCTGTTTGCTGAACACTGTACGCTTTGCCTCAAAAAAATGGCTGCAACGCGCAGCCAAAGCAAAACATGTCGAGATTAGAGCATGTTTTTGCCAACTGTCAAGTGTTCAGCAAACACTGGGGGCTATTCGAGACCGTCGAACAGCGAGCGTTCCTTGTATTTCACGAGCAAATTCAGTTTTTGAAGTCGCTTGCGCATGGCGGCCGCTGACACCTGGAAGATCTCTGCCATTGGCAAGGAAGCAACCTCGAATGCTGCATCATCCTCGGCACTTGGCCCAGACTTGTACCTGAGCCGCTTTTGGAGCTCCGATTCCATCGCTGGCGTGAGCGACTTGCGAATTTCATCGAGTGAGAGCGGATCGCCATGGTTTGTTGATTGGCTGTGCCAAACTCGACGGACCATGGCTTCGGGCATCAAAAGCGAAGCAGCAAACATGTCGGCTTGCAGCTCAATTGGATCATTGTCGCCGTCGCGGCAAATATAGTTGGGCCGATGTGGGTCATTGGGCAAAAGCGACGGCTGCGTAACAACGCGCTTCTGAAACTTTCGGCGGTGCAGCCGCCAGTGCCCAACTTCATGTGCAAGCGTGAAGTGGTATCTGCCGAGCATCTTCGGGTTGCTCTCCGGTTCAAGCGAATGGTCAATGCCCACGCGCTGATCTTCCACCCACAACGCTCCGAAGACTCCATCTACACCGAAAAGCTCCTTCGTGTCCACGAAATCCAGGGAAAGTTGCAAATAGATCTCAGTGATCTCGTCTATAGGGATCGGAGGTTCGAGGATTTGGCCGTGTTGATTGCCGTACTCGGCCATAAGGCTGTGGATCTCAAGTTCCATTTGCTCGGGCGTGATGAACGACACGCCATACTTGCCGTAGCCCTTCCCGTTCACTGATACTTCTCCCCGCTCTCACGAATCTTGTCAGCAGCCGCTCGAAGCTTCTTTAGCTGCTCGGGAGTCATGCCTTGAACTGCCCGTAATAGGTCGGGCACCGCCGGATCGCTGTGAA
>CALELC010000647.1 GCA_937904535.1 uncultured Planctomycetaceae bacterium | reverse complement strand
ATCGTCAGTTTGATGAATGGCGGGGATGCTGGCAGCCGCATCGAAGCAGCCGTATCGGCGTTTGGCAGTGCCGCTGGCGGAGTTGGAATTGTGATCGCAATGGCCGCGATCATCGGCAAATGCATGCTGGACAGTGGGGCAGCTGACCGGATTGTGCAGTGGGCGGTCGGAATCACCGGCCAAAGCAAAGCGTCGATCGGTCTAATGGCCAGCGGGTTTGTGCTGGCGATCCCGGTGTTCTTCGACACCGTGTTTTACTTGCTGGTGCCGCTGGCCCGCAGCCTCCATCGCCAAACCCAAAAACACTACCTGCGGTACGTGATGGCAATCGCCACCGGCGGAGCGATCACGCACACGTTGGTGCCGCCGACCCCAGGGCCGCTGTTGGTCAGTTCCAACTTGGGCGTCGATGTCGGCCTGATGATGATCATCGGCTTGATCGTAGCCGTACCCAGCGCCATCGTCGGTTTAAGCTTTTCGTACCTCATGGATCGTCGGATGCCGATCGAGATGCGTCCGCTCGGGCCCTCCGACGGTCAGCAAAGCGCGATCGCTCCTGAAAACATGCCGTCACTCGGGGTCGCCCTGCTCCCGGTGCTGCTCCCGGTGCTGTTGATCGGCTCAGGAACCCTCGCGATGACGCGTGCTGACCGCGAAGATCGGGCCCGGATCGAAGTCAGCGATATTCGCGATTACGAGGCGCTCGCTGAACGACTGCGCACAGCCGATCCCGTTAGCCCCGCCGGACGGATCGTCGCCAGCACGGTTCCGAACCAGCAAGAGCGGAGTTGGCTCAATGGCACCGCTCGTGCCGCTGGCCAAGCTTGGAGCGAAGAGGATCGTGCCCAGTTTGCTGAGGCGCTGAATCGCGTCCTGTCCGATCCCCGACTGTACGACGACGCGGCATTCCACGGAATCGAGTTGTCACAGGTTTCCAAAGATCTGTTGGCAAGTAATCAGTTGCGGATGAAACCGGTCGATCGGCGCCGCATGAATCGCAGCCTGCTCGAAGACGCGATGCCGGAATTGATCGAAGCGCATCACTGGGACACCCCGGCCCGTGGCCTTGCCAACCAGTTGTTGCTCTGGAGCAACGCGAACTTCGCCTTGCTGTTGGCCGCGCTCGTCTCGATGTTGACGCTCAAACAAGTCCGCGGCTTGAACTTCACCCAGTTGGCGGCAGAAACCGAAACCGCACTGATGAGCGGTGGCGTGATCATCTTGATTACCGCCGCTGGCGGCGCGTTCGGGGCGATGTTGACTCAAGCGGGGATTGGCCCCGCGATTGAGTCGCTGTTCGCCGGCGCCGAGGGTGGCAGTGGCATCGGCCTGCTCGTGCTGGGCTTCTCGATCTCCGCCGTGCTCAAGATCGCTCAAGGTTCCAGCACGGTGGCGATGATCATTGCCTCGGGCATGATGTCGGCGATCCTCGCCGGCACGACACCGACATTCAACGCCGTGTACGTTGCCACCGCCATCGGCAGCGGCTCGCTGATCGGCAGTTGGATGAATGACAGCGGGTTCTGGGTATTCGCGAAGATGGGGGGTTTGACCGAAGGCGAGTCGCTGCGCAGTTGGACTCCGTTACTGGTGATCCTGGGGGTCTCTGGCCTGTTGATGACGATCCTGCTCAGTCAACTCTGGCCGTTGGTGTAACGCGGCCGGCCCTAAAGTCGTCGACCGCTCCGCCGGTCGGAGTTTAAGTCGCCGATCGCTCCGCCGGTCGGAGTCTAAGTCGCCGACCGCTCCGCCGGTCGGAGTTTAAGTCGCCGACCGCTCCGTCGGTCGGATCCACAGTTCGATCGGCGGAGCGATCAACCACGTTGCGGTCAGCATGAGCTGTTCGATCGGCGGAGCGATCGACCACACCCTGATCAACCACCTGCAGCCATCTCAAACGCCCAATTCCTGAGAAACCGCTTGAACGAGGACGAATCGATCGATGTGCGGTCGCTGACCCGACCGACCTCCTCCGGGTGCGTAGTCGTCATGGCCGCCGCGCTCCTCTCGTGCTGCCTGTTGTTCCTCAACGGCGGCGTGGTGATGGCCCTGGTCAACGTGCTAGACGACTGGGGATTTACCTACATGTCGGATGACCGCATCACGCAGTTCATCGTGCTCATCGGTCCGGTACTGCTACTGGTCATCGAATGGATGATGATCGACTACGTGACGGCGCGCCTGCGGCGAACGAAGTAGCGTCGGTCTCCCCAACGTCCGTGCTTTCGCCTTCCTCAATTCTCTCCTGCTGTCGGTGTGGGCCGCAGTTCGCTGAGACCGAGCGCGGTTTCCAGCACGGGCTCGCCAGCCAGATCCAGCACGCGCAATTGGAGCTGAGGGTCCGATGTCGTCCAATCGATAATGATCTCGCCGAAGTTCTCGCGGTGATATGTCTTTGCAATGGCCCGAGTCCGATTGTCGGTCGGCGTTCCACGTGGATGGAGTTGGTTGAGACTGCTCGAAGTCAAGTCATAGAGCGGATAGGGCACGCCCTGCCGCTCGACCGATAGCTCGGCCCAGTGCCGGTCACCGCTCAGCAGCAGCACACCACTCGCTCCGGTTTTGGCGATCAGGTCGAACAACCGCTGCCGCTCGTGCGGCAGGTTCGACCAGGTTTCATGCCCCGCGTCTTGCGACACGCACTGGATCCCTGAAGCGATCAGCCGCACCTCAGCCGGCACGCGCAACTGTTCTTCAAGCCACGCCCACTGCTCTGCTCCGAGCATCGTCACTGCGGGATTTTCCTCCGGCACATACGGCCCACCCAGCCGCCGCGGCCCGGTCTTCAGCGGCCCACGGAAGTAACGCACGTCCAGCATGATCACTTGAACGCGTTTGCCTGCTGGTCCAAATACTTTGGCCTCATAGACGCCCTCGCGCTGACGCCGCGGTGAGTCGGCTGGGTCACCCCAGAAGTCGAGAAAAACCTGCTGTGATTGCTCTCGCAGTGGGAAGTCCGCTCCGGCGTCGTTGCCACCGTAATCGTGGTCATCCCAAGTCGCCATCACCGGGCAAGCCTTTAGTAGCCGCTGGAAACCAGCGTCCGCGCCGAGCTTGGCGTATTTGCTCCGCATCAGCTCCATGTCGGTCGTGTCGGCGTAGATGTTGTCGCCCAAAAATAGGAACAACTCCGGCTGCCGTGCCAAGATCGCATCGAAGATCGGTACCGGTTGATCCTGTTTCACGCACGATCCGAACAGCACGCGCGTGAGCGCCGGCTCCGTCTCGTGAGCCACCGCCGGTGCGGCGTCCTGGGCGAAGCTTCCTGAACTGAGCCAACACGAGGCCAACAGCGATAACAATGCGAAAGAAGCGTGTCGTCTGAAAAGCATGATGCGCGGATTTGTTGGGCGGGTGGAAATCGGAAGGGATTAGCATCATCGTCGCCGGTGCTGCGGTCGGGCTCAAGGCAGCTCGTCAGCCTCCAGCCACTGCAGCCAGCGGTCGCGCTGCCCGCTCTGCTTGGCTGAGTCGCAGTAGCGGTGCATTGCCGCAAACACGACCGTCAGCGGCAGCGCCGCCAGCTCGGCCGGTGGCAAATGGTCCAATTGCGCCAGCGCCTAGGGGTGTCGCTACCCGTGCGGACGCATTTGCTGTTCGCTCCTCACCGCTCGGCGCATTGACGCCTCACTGTGGAGGACGAAGATGAACAAGATGAACCATGCTCCACCACCCGACTCGGTCGCCCCCGAGCCATCTGAGCCGCTGCAGCCACAGCCGGTCTCACGCCGCCGCCGACCACTGCACCACACGATCTCAGCATTCGCAGTCGGCTTGCTGCTGCTCTACGCGCTGGCAGCGTATCTACTCATGCCGCTGTTGTGGGAAGTCTATATTGCGCGGCACCCGTCGCTGCAGGACTTGCCGGGAATCACTCACACCCATGCGGGTATTCCGGGCGATCCGCTGAACATCGCGTTGATCGGTACTGAAGCGGAAGTGGTCGCCATCCTGCAGGCGGCTCATTGGGTGCGTGCTCGCCCGCTGGGGCTCCGCAGCGATTTCACGTTGGCCGAAGCGACATTGCTAAAGCGGCCTGACGACGATGCACCGGTCAGCAGCCTGTATCTGTTTGGTCGCCAGGAAGATCTCGCCTTTGAACAGCCGGTGGGGCACGACCCGCGACAGCGGCATCACGTCCGCTTCTGGCGCGCGCCGCAGCTCGGCCCTGACGAACGACCGCTGTGGATCGGTGCAGCAACTTACGACAAAGGTGTAGGGCTGAGCCACGACACGGGCCAAATCACTCATCACATCGATGGTGATATCGACGCTGAACGCGACCACATTCTGCAGACCCTGGTTGATACCGATCAGCTAGAATTGCACTTCCTCAAACCGGACTTCCATCAAGAGCTCAGCGGGCGCAACGGCGGAGGCGACCGCTGGTTTACCGATGGCGCACTCGCGGTCGGACTGATCGCCGACAGCGACTAGCAACGCTCCTGGCTGTCGTTCACGTCTTACCAGACGGCACCTTCGTGATGCTGGTCGTTGTCCATCCCCAGCCGCATCCGCAGCAGTTCAAACTGCTTGATGAACCGCCGACTGCTGCTGTGAATGTGTTCGGCTTCGGTGACAAACTTGATTCCCGGATCAGGATAGACATCCATCCCAATGAGTATGTTTTGAAACTCTTGTAGCGGTTCTCCATAGGCAACCACCAACTTGTGTTCGTCAAGTTGAACCTCCTGGCCCCGTGCCGGACTAACCACAGCCACGCCGGTGCAGCCATCGTTCAGCAACAGATCTTCAAAATCCAACAAGATGCTTTTCAGCACCGGCATATCAATCTGTTCGCGATACAAATCACCGCGGCGGTCGTCTCCGTGATGGCTCGATTCTAAGACCACATCGACAACCGAACCGAGCGGATCGAGCATTTCAAGAAACAAGTCGAGTAACACTCGGCGGGTCGCCGAAGCCATGACTACAGGGATCGACGTGCCGGTTGCATCATCCCGGTAATAGTCACGGCGAAACCCCTGGCGAGGAACAATCTGCAAGTCGTAAGAGGGGCGAACGGCGCCGGTCAATTCAAATGCGCCATACCGCGCAATTCCCAGATGTGTTTGTAATTCTTCGCTCGACAGCGACTCGAAACCGCCGGAATGCCCCAGCGAATCAGCCCCGGAGGTTGCGGAATTGCGAAGAATCCGTTTAAGAAAGCCCATTTGCTAATTTCGGTCCTGTGACCTGATGAGGTTGATTGTGAACATGGCCCGAGCATCAGCCAGCGCCGCTCCCGACGCAGACCGCGGCAAAGCCCTTGGACCCGGAACGAACCAACGCTAGGTCACGCGGCGCCCTGTGAGCTGTAATCCACTGCACCACTGCACACTGCAACCCACCTGGCCACCTCACAATCGCGCCAATCCCTAAAACCGCAACCTGCCCCCTAGCCCTGATATACTGCCAGTGGGTTGGCTCCCCCTTTTCGGCATCGGCTCGGAGAATGTCACCTAGGCTTCGGAGAGGCCCTTATGAATGACACGAAATCGAAAGCTTCCATGAACCGAAAGAGCTCTGGCCGTCCCGCTGCGATGCCGACCGCGCAGCACCCCGCTTCGCCACAGCGCCCTCCGAGCGGATCATCGAGCATGGCTGCCGCCGTCTGGCTGTTGCTGCTGAGCTGCCTCATCGGCGCAGTCCTCCTGGGTTGCAACCCGCCACCGCGGCCTGAGTTCAAGGAACTCTCCAGCACCGCGTCCAACGGCGAATCCGTCGCTGAAACGTCTGACGAATCTTCCGACCTGGCACCGGCGCCGCAGCCGTTCACTGAACCCTGGGAAACCTGGCAGTCGTACTACCTCACGGGCCGGCATATCGGCTACAGCCATGTGCAAGCCGAACCGCAATCGGACGAGCCCGACAGCCCCATTCAGATCGTGCTGCAAGACCAAGTGCTGATCCGCCGCGGCCCCGCCACGATCGTTCAGCGGCTCGACCAAACCAGCCTGGAAACCCGCGCTGGCGATTTGATTTCGTTCGAAGCGGAGCTGCGTGTCGGCCCAGCGCTCACACGCTACGAAGGCACGGTTGACGGCGGGAAATTGACCATCGTCACCCGACGCGGCTCCAAAAGATCAACCCAGTCGATCCCCTGGAACCCAAACTACCGTGGCTTGGTGGGCCTGCAGCAAGCCTTGCTCTCCGATCCACCGGCGGTCGGCGAAACACGACGTCTGCGGACCCTGCTGCCGGTGCAATTCGCCATCGCCACCATCGAGATGAATTGCCAACACCTGGCATCGATCCCGATGCCCGATGGCAGTGTACAAGCCGCACGTGAAATCGAAGTCACCATGCAACTTGCTGATGGCCCAGCCACGCAAACGCTCGTCTGGATCGACGACGAAGGCAACGTGCTCAAGAGCTACACGCCAGGCTTGGAATTGGTCGCCTTCGACTCCACCCGTGAAGAGGCAACTGCTGGCATCGTCGCCGGCGCCGATATTCTCACGGCCACCGCGGTCGAGGTCAGCGGCAGCTTAACGACTCCCGAAAAGGCCAAGAATGTTGGTTACTTGGTAACCCCGAGGAACACACCGAGCGATTCGGAAACACAATATGCTTTCCAATCGCAGCCCGGCCAGTGGAGCCGTAAGACAGCCGAAGGTGCTTTTCAGGTGCTGGTCTCGCGCGATCCACAGCAACGGATCGACGAGTCGTTCACGACCAGCAAGTTGACTCCCAGCCTTGAAGACAGCCGCACGGGTCCGCTGATCGACAGCAATGGAACGCTGGTCAAACGACTCGCGGCCGCATCCACGGCGCCCAAAGATCAACCGCTCCGCCTGGCGCTCGATCTCGCACAAACCACGAAGTCGCTCGTCCGCCGCACCGATTACACACAAGGTTTCCGTACCGCTTCGGAGGTTGCGCGCGATGGCTCAGGCGACTGCACCGCCCGCTCCATTCTGCTGGCTGCCATGCTGCGTTCGCGCGGCATCCCCGCGCGCGTTGCGGTGGGACTGGTCTACATGCCCGCGGAAGATAAACCGCGGATGGTGTTTCATATGTGGACTCTGGCCTACATCGAAGGCCGCTGGGTGCATCTCGATGCGACGCTCACAGGTGGCTACGCTCCGGCTGACCGAATCACTCTGGGTACCCATCACCTCGCCGACGGCAACGAATACGAATGTGTTGCACCGGTTTTGGGAATCATCGGCCAAGTGGACATCGCCATCCTCAACGCAACCTATGAGGAATGAGAATGTCTAATGTCTAAAGTGTCACATCCCTATCGGAAACCGGGTGTGACCAAACGCCCCCTGTAAGTTCTCATCAGCTCAGCACAAGCTTCCATCACTTGCGCCCTTCGCTGCTGGTTCGAGACGTGCCGTTCAGACTTATAGCAACGAGCTTGTACCCGGATCTACTCTTTCACGGGTTCATCAAACCGCTCCTAGCAACCTATCCAACGGAGAGTTCACTGACGCCCTTGGGGAGCGCAAAACACAGTGTGACTTTCTGGCCATCGCGGAAGTACATGTCCGCATCGAGCTGCGCTAACCGCTCCACTGGCCGCAAGGCGTTACGCTCGTTCGCTGTCACCAACTGGATTTCAGCAGCGTCGTCTGCCATCGTGAACTCGATCGTAAATCGCTCACATGCGAACGGTGCGTCGATCAACAGCCGGTTTCCTACAGCCTGCAATTGAGTTAGCTCTTTGGCCGCCCAATAGCGAGCCATTTCACTGAGCTTCATCCATAAGATGTGGTCGCGGTAGCCTTCTTCGAGCCGCTGAACCACCGTTTGAAAGATCTGAAAACCGACCTCGGTCCCGTTGCAGTAAATCCCTGGCCAATGGCACAGCATCACCGCCGGTTGTCCGCGACGGATCAGTTCAACCATCCGCCCCTGCTGCAGATCCGCTGTGATGAATCGGTCGGATGATGTGCCGACATCCCCATAACTGACGCCGTCCCAGCCTCCGAACCAATCTCCCGTGCCTGCCGGAACGGTAACGGTTAATTCCACCGCACCTCCGTCGGAACGGCGGACATGTTCGAGCCTCGGCTCGGTGCTCTCCTGACCGCTCATCACATACTTGAAATAGTGCGGGATCTCGACCGCTGCTAGGTCTCGAACCGCCTCACCGACCGCCAGCGACAACTCCGACTTGACGAGGTTTCCGAACCCACCGGGTGTCGTCACCCCTTCGCAAGGCAGGCCACAGTTCTTCAAGATCCTCAGCGCGTAGGCGAGGTATTCAGCCAGTTCATCGACGCTCTTCGACTCACGCGGGTACCAGTTTTCCATGGTCGAGGCGTCGATCTTCTCAAACGGCCGGCCGCTCTTGATGTCGATCACCCGCGTGTGCGTGATCATCTCGGGGTGAATGTCCCAGTCCGGTACCATCAGCTCACGAACCAATTGCAGGCTGTCTTGCAATTGTTTCCGCGACCACCCCGGCAGTTCGCGGTCCACCCAGCCGACCAGCGCCGGATAGGGAACTATGCTGTACTTACCTTTCACCCCGTGCTCGTGAGACCACTCGCCAAAGCGGCGGACGAACTCGTCAGGAATCTCGCGTGGCCAGCTCTGCCAGGGCTTGCGGTAGTCCTCGCGTTCGGGCCAAGCGGCAGCAAACTGCGGCATCGCAAAATGGGCGAGGTTCACCAAACAAGTCGAATCGTCAATCACGAACGAGACCGGCACACGGCCGCGCGGCGATACCGCCCGCACGTCGCGAATATCGCTTGTCACCCCAGCGTCCCTTGCCACAACTTCCGGGACCGCAACTTCCTGAGCCGCTGCGTCTGGACCTGTCAGCCAGAGGCTCGTCGCCGCGGCTCCCGAAGCTAAAAAGCTTCGCCGCGATGGATCTCGATGCCGTGCTGCCTGGTCAGCTCGCATGATGCTCACGTCGCCTCGCTCACCTTGAATCCCCAGCCCACTGGCAAAGCGTACTGCCTTCCCCGGCACCTTCGCAAACGACTTGCGCAGGGGTGAATGCCCGTCAGCCTGCCAGAATCGCTGGACCGTGCATACAGTTGACGTAGCAGGCGTCAACACGACAGCCGCACAGCTGTGCCCCCTTCGGTACATCGACAGAAAAGAAGTGCAGTCATGAGCGAACCCGTATCAAACGATGTGGTGGAAGCGGCGATCGAGCTCGCTGGCCAACTGCTGGAGCGCTCTGCGGCGCTGCAAACACCCCAAGAACGTCGCCAGCAAGCGGAGCTCGATCGGATGATCGCTAGCCCTGGCGACAAAGCGACGATGGTGGAAATGACCGATCAGGCGTTTCGTACCGGCTCGCCTGCCCGTGTCGCCGACCAACTGACCCACATCCTCGACCTGCAAGGCGTGCCTCGATTTTTCAGCCCGCTGGACCGCACGCTGCTCCGCGGCTTCCAGTCGTTCGGCAGCTACCTACCTGGCGTCGCGGTCCCGCTGGTCAAGGACAAGATGCGGCGAGAAACGGCCAACGTGATTCTGCCAGCCGAAGAAGAACTGCTGGTCGAACATCTGCGTGCCCGCGAGCGCGAGGGCATCGCGATGAACGTCAACTTCCTCGGCGAAGCGATCCTCGGAGAACGCGAGGCCGCCCACCGGATGGAAACCTACCTCGCCGCGCTCCGCCATCCCGACATCTCCTGCATCAGCGTCAAGATCTCGACGATCTACTCGCAGATCACTTCGATCGCCCATCGGCACTGCGTCGCCGTGCTATCCGACCGCCTCGAGTCGCTGTATCGCGCCGCGGTCGAGAATCGCTCTCGCCGCCCCGACGGCAGCACGCGGACCAAGTTCCTCTACCTCGACATGGAAGAGTACCGCGACATGCGGATCACGGCCGAGGTCCTGATGCGGACGCTCGACCGTCCTGGCATGGAGCAGGTCCGTGCAGGAATTGCGCTGCAAGCCTACCTGCCCGACAGTTACCCCACGCTGCAGCAATTGATCGATTGGGCGCGCGAGCGGACACAGCGTGGTGGTATGCCGCTGACGGTTCGCGCGGTCAAAGGGGCGACCCTTGAAATGGA
>CALELC010000646.1 GCA_937904535.1 uncultured Planctomycetaceae bacterium | reverse complement strand
GCCAGTTCACCCAGCGGCTCGCCCGCAGCCCGGCGGCGGTCAACGTCGCGGGCTGCGGCCAGCGCCTCAGCCTCCGCCAAGTGAGTGTAAGCGTTGATGGTCGGTTCGGTCGCGCGAATCGACGCAAAGGCTGCCGAGGCAATCTGTTCAGCGGTCAATGCGCCGCTGGCCTGCAGTCGCAGCAGTGCGGTGGCGGAATCCAGAGGTATGTTCACGAAAGACACAATCCGGCGGTAGAGGATCGAACAAGGCAGTGGTTGCAGCGTGTGCAACCCGGATGTCGCCCATCATGCGTGGGAAGGCATGGATCCTACTTTGCTCGCCCTGCAGCGCACAGATGCGGCTGCGCGTTTCCCAGCGCTCGACTGCCACCGCCGCGAGTTGCGGTTCGCCCGCGAACGCATCAGGTCGACTGCGGGAACCAAAACCTGGCAACGCAGCCCGCCGGGCCTGACTGCAACGACACATCGCCCCCATGCAACTGGGCGATTCGTTCCACGCGGCACAGACCGACGCCGAGTCCGCGGCCTGCCTCGCGACCCGAAAAATAGGGGTCGAACGCATGCACCCTGGCGGCATCGCTCAAGCCCGGTCCACTGTCGCGGACAACGATCACGGCGTGTGGCCGATCGGCCTGAGATGAATCAGCCTGAGAGCTGTGTGCCGGTTCACCGCCTGCCCGCTCGCCCGGTGGCGTCTCACTGAAGCTGGCAAGTTCCACGCGTCCGTCACAACCGATCGCTTCGATAGCATTCCGCACAAGTGCACGGACCGCTTCCACCAACATGGCCTGGTCAGCGACAACTGTCACCTCCTGCGACGACGGCGCGATCGTCAATTCGATCCCACGTTGGCTGAGCGAAGTATCTGCATCCTTGATGACCGAGCGGAGGATCTTGGGGAGGCTCACGGTCCGCTTCTGAGGCTCCGGCGGATGAGCGTAAAACATTAAGTCCGCGACCATCTCGTGAGCCCGCATCGTTTGCTCGACGATCCGCTGCAGCGTTCGCTGGCGGTCGGGACTGGCTTCGTTGCGAAGCAGGGTTTGCGCGCGTGTCGAGATATTGGCGAGCGGATTGTTGATTTCGTGGCTCAAGCCATAGGCGAATTGCTTGAGCGCAGCCCGTTTGGCTTCACGCAGCGTGTTCTGAAAGCGAACTTCGAGGGCGCGAGCCTGGGCCAATCGGCGAGCCAGCGCCGTAAGATCGAGCTCGGACGGCAAGTAACAGGCTGCTGCTTTGGGCTCGACCGGAAGCTCTGAATCATCGACCAGACGCGGCCAACTCTGTTGCCAAGCGGCAGGGACTGCTGGTCCGGTCAGTTCTAACCAATCCCGCGCGGCGACCAGCCACTGAGAACAAGGGAGGCGGAGAAAACGTTGCTCCAGCTCCGCCCAGACCGCGAAGAGCTTTTCCGACGCAGCGTTCGATACGTCGGTCGGCGGTACGCCTAGTTCGGCATCACCGCAGGCAAACAGCGACAACAGCTGAGCGGATAACCTTTCCGCCAACTCCGAAATCGTCAGCGATTGCGATCCCGGTTGAGGATCATGCGAGGCGATCACCAATGCCGCAAAAAGATGGAGCGGAGGATCGACGCGAAGACGTTCCGCAACGGCGGCCACACTGCGAGAGTCGCCTGGATCGCGCAGCATTGCTGCGGCCAGGACGTCGGCAGACTGCAACGACAACGGCAGCCACCAACGCTCCTTGCGGTAGCGAAGACACGGCAGCCAACGAGGACGTGCCGGCCGATCACCAACTGCTTGCAGCGCTGGCTGACGTTCGTTCAGGAACCCTGCGGCGCTCAAGAGATAACGCTGCGCTCGATGTCCAGCAGATCGCAGGAGCGATCGATCAGGTCTTCGATCGCGAACGGCTTCTGCATGAAATCGTCAGCACCAGCGGCTTTCAGTTCGGCGACCTTGTCCTGCTCCACCATCCCTGAGATGCACAGGATCTTCACCATGTCGAGCGCTGAGTCGCTGCGGACGCGTTGGCAAACTTCTTTGCCATTGATATCCGGCAACATCACGTCCAGGATCACCAGATCGGGGCGGAACTCACGAACCCCCATTCCGGCATCGAAGCCGTTGTTGACACTGCGGATATCGAACCGTCCATCGCGCGAGAATCCCTCGCTGATCAGTTCGACCAGATCCTGGTCGTCATCGACGATCAGCAGCTTCTTCTTACCGCTTTCCAGTGCGTCGGTCGGAATGCCATTGTCGCGCATGAACGAATACAACTGGTCGCGGGGAATCCGACGGAACCGGCTACCCGGCACGCGAAACCCCTTCAGTGATCCGTTGTCGAAACAGCGGATGATGGTTTGCTGGCTGACTTTGCAAATCTTTGCCGCTTCCCCGGTGGTAAAAACCGTTTTCGTGCTCATGACCAGTATCATCCTCCCTGCGTTCCGAGCCCGCGTGGCGTAAAAAATTCTGCGGTGTGATCGTGACCGGTGACAAGACGGGTCAGCCGATGCGATGTGACCTCGACCTACTTAGCAAACCCTAGGATTCGCCGCATCGCCAATTTACCACCACGCCATTCAAACTGCGTGAAAAGCGTAGGCAGCAAAGAGCTCCATCTCGAGCTGAATTACCAATCTTGCCACACCTCGCAGAATATACCCAGCTTGTGGTCTGGGTCAACGTCGGTTTGCCGCGCCCAAGTCGCTAGCAGGCGAAGACTTAACGCAGAATATGCCGCTCGCCATCAGGATTTTTCCCTCCTTTTCGGGTGCGACACTTTGTCACTTCTTTGCATCTGCAGACCGGACACCCATTCTCGGACGAGGAACCGTGCGCGGTCAGATGCCGATGCCGAGCGACTCTGCCTATACTGGCTTCTGTAACTTTTAACCGCACTGACGCGACTCGATGCGCTTGCCGAACGCCTACCAAAGCTTCCATGACTCCGACTGAACCGCCTTACGACTCCTTTCTGCTCGTTTCCTTTGGCGGTCCGGAAGGTCCTGACGATGTCATGCCATTTTTGGAGAATGTGCTCCGCGGCAGAAATGTCCCGCGGGAGCGAATGCTCGAAGTGGCAGAGCATTACTACAGCTTTGGTGGGATCAGCCCGATCAACGCGCAGAATCGGGCATTGCTGGAGAGCATCCGTCATGAGTTCGCAGCGCACGGCATCGATTTGCCCGTTTACTGGGGGAATCGGAACTGGCATCCGCTGCTGAGCAACACACTGCGACAGATGCGTGACGACGGTTGCCAGCGGACGCTCGCGTTCTTTACCAGCATGTTCAGCAGCTACAGCGGGTGCCGGCAGTACCGCGAGAATATCGCTGCGGCGCAGCAGGAAGTCGGCGCGGGGGCCCCAGCAGTGGACAAGCTGCGGATGGGGTTCAACCATCCCGGATTCATTGAACCGATGGCCGAAAACGTTCGCCGAGCGGTCGTGCAAGTCGATGGCGACTCCCAGACGCCGCTGCTGTTCACGGCCCACAGCATCCCGCAGTCGATGGCTGAGAACTGCACTTACGAGCTACAACTTCGCGAGGCCTGCCGGTTGGTGGCTGCCGCCTGCGGCAGTGAAAACTGGCATCTGGTGTATCAAAGCCGCAGTGGGCCGCCGAATCAGCCGTGGTTGGAACCCGATGTCTGCGACTGGATTGAGCAAGCGGACGACGCGTCAAAGCTCCAGCGTCTCGTCATCGCTCCGATCGGGTTCATCAGCGACCACATCGAAGTGCTGTATGACCTGGACGAGGAAGCGGCGCAGGTCTGCCGCGGTCGCGGGATCGAGCTGGCGCGGGCGGCGACCGTCGGCACTCACCCGCAGTTTGTGCAGATGATCCGAGAACTCGTTCAAGAACGCCTGGGTACGAACAGCGTTCACCGCGCCGCGCTCGGTGATCTCGGGCCCTGGCACGACGTCTGTCCCGCCAACTGCTGCCTCTACACGCCGACGCGTCCGGGCACACCGGTTAAGAGTTAATCGAACTGCGTCGAACGCTAGCTGAGCGAGTCGTTGCCTACTGAACGGACGCCAGTTGGGACCGGATGAACGCATTGGCTGTCAGCGTTACTTTCATTTCAACCTCGCGCTGCGTGCCTACGGGAAGCAGCACGGGGCGGGGTGGTTGAAGACGGGGACGCAGGCATTTCGAGGATGCGCCGGCTTCAGCTGCGGCAGATCGAGAAAGTCGGCGGCACTCCATGTGAAGTGTTATGATCAAGCGCACGCTGTTTTCCAGTGACACTTAATGATTGAACTCGTCATGATGTATCGAACGATTTGTACTGCCTTGATGTTTGGTTTCGTGGTATCAGTGGTTGCCCACGGCGAGACATCGACGGACTGGCCTGCGTGGCGGGGGCCGGATGCTTCGGGCCACATCCGGCGAGGTACGTATCCTGACAAGTTCGATGCCGATCACTTTCTTTGGCGTATCGAATTGCCGGGCAAAGGTTGTTCGACCCCAATCTTGTTCGGTGAGCAGATTTTCCTGACCGCGCCAGTGGATGGTAACGACGCGCTGCTCTGCTTTGGTCTCGATGGTAGCGAGCAGTGGCGGACCACGTTCGGCAAGGAGAACGCCGGCAAGCACCGTAACGGCTCCGGCAGCAATGCGTCTCCGGTCACCGATGGCGACGCTGTTTACGTGTACTTCAAGAGCGGTACGTTTGCGGCCGTCGAACGGGACGGGAACGTGCGCTGGAAAATGGACCTCGTCGCGCGGTTTGGACCCGATACCTTGTTTTGGGATCACGGGACGTCACCGGTGCTGACCGAAAAGCACGTCATCATGGCCCGGATGCATCAAGGCGAATCCTGGTTAGCGGCATTTGATAAAGCCACCGGTGAAATCGCGTGGAAGGTCGCCCGCAACTTTGCGACGCCGGTTGAATGCGATCACGGCTACACCACTCCGCTAGTGATTCGCTACGCGGACAAGGAGGCGATTTTGGTGTGGGGAGCCGAACACGTCACCATCCACGATGCGGCCGACGGGACAGTCATGTGGTCGTGCGGTGGTTTTAATCCTGAGGAAAACAAACTCTGGCCAGCCGTGGCCTCGCCGGTCGTCGCTGGCGATACGGTCGTCGTCGCCTATGGACGCAACGATCGGGGCATTCCGCGGCTGCACGGCATCCAGTTGTCCGGCGCTGGTGACGTGACGGCGACCCATCATCGCTGGAAACGAGAAGACGTTGGGACATTCGTACCGACGCCCGTGGTCCACGAAGGGCGGGTGATCGTCGTCGGCGACCAGGGCGAAGTGGAATGTCTCCAGCCGGACACCGGCGAGACGGTGTGGAAGGATGCGCTGCCGAAACACCGTGCGAAGTTTTACGCGTCACCGCTGATCGCCGGTGACAAGCTGTACGCGGTCCGCGAAGACGGTGTCGTATTCGTCGTCAGCATCGCCGGCGACCAGTTCCAACTGCTGGCCGAAAACGACATGGGCGAGCCGATCATCGGCTCACCGATCCCCGCCGGCAACCGCCTACTCCTCCGCGGCGAGCAACACCTATTCTGCGTGGCTGCCGAGGAATAAGCAGTCAAAGGGCCGCTGCCGACCTGGAACGAAAACAGTGGTGAGCGGATACTAGTGAATAGCAGTCGCCCCCTGTACCGGTACGGATGCTACCGCTGAACACCAAGGCGCGCGGTCGCTTTTCGCAGGAACTGGCAGTATCGCTAACTGGCGATCCCAGAGCGGAGGTAGAAAATCATCTGCCAAATCCGATCGACCTCGCCCCGTTCAATCACTTCTCGTGGTTTTAGGCCGCCAAATGCCTGATTGGGCTGCTCCAACCAGGGGCCGATGGCGTCTTGTTGAATGACTTCGCCCAGCGCGTCGATCACGCGACGAAGCTCTTTGAGCTGGCGCAAGACGGGAGGGCTGGGAGCTTTGCCGCCTTCCAGGCTAGCGAGGCTACGGGTGGACATCGGAACCAGACGGGCAAAGCTCTCGCGACTCATCGCTAAGCGTGCCCGGAGTTGCAATGCTCGCCCCGAGTTTCCCTCGACGATCGGCAGCGTGTCGCTGGGCAGGGTTACCGAGCCGCGGCGACGCGTTTTCGATGGCTGCGTCCGTGCCCCTAGCGGTCCCTGTGCCGCTTGACGCAGAGCCTGCTCGCGTTTCATGTTCCCTATCCTCCACCCGGCAATTGCTCGACTAACCACGCCTGCAATCATACATGCAAAATTGCATGCAGTCAAATCAGCTCAGGCGGTCACCGCGAATCACCGCCAGCCGACTGCCGACCTCCAGCCGGTCGACAAACACGATCAGGTTTTTGCCCGCAGGATCAGCGGCCGAGGCAACCACCAGCGTTTCCAGCCCCGCATTGAACGCCGCCAGGGCGACTTGATGAGTGAGCGGAAGCTGGCCATGCTGCATCGCCGCCCGCCAGTCACACTCCAACAGACGCCGCTGCGAAACGCCGAGAATCTGGCGGTTGCGGCCCAACTTCAGATCCAGAACTTTGGCAAGCGAAAACTCGATAGCGACAAAGGTGCGTGGCATCGCGGCATGAACCGGCAAGCCATAGTAACGGCAATGCGCCAGTGTCTCTGCCAAAGCTGTTTCAGGCGTGAAGCTCCCATAAACCGCCGCAACGCCTATTGGGTTCCAGCGGCCGCCATGCAGGCGGCTCCCCGCACCGGAGACGAGATCAGAGGAGGTCGCATAGCGAGGCGAGGTCGATCGGTAGATCGTGCCTTCCATTGCGGCCGATCGGGCAAGAAGTCGCGTTCCAGGGACGTTGAAATCCAATTGTGTATTCAGTCGATCAGTGCTCGCAGGCCGAGGGTGAGCCGAGGAAGAATTCCCAACCTAGCATAGCTCACTTACCAACGGTTGATGCAGCCATTGCTGCATCCTTGACGTTCATCTGACCTACCCAACACGAATATTGGAGCTCGGACACGAGCCTCAATCCGATTCGTCACCGGCATCGTGACACATGTAGGCTGTCATGCGAAACACGGAACTCCTCGGCGATCAAGACGTAGCTTGCCGTGGCAGCTCATTTTTCGCGTTCCTACGACGTCTGACCAATGAACACCGATGGTCCGCTACAACTCCGTGCGCTGGCATGGGTCGCTTGACTGCTCAACCGCATTTGCATTGATCAACTGGTCCCCGACCGAGGTGTAACGATCAAAATTGCGCAGAACCCTATTCACACGCTGCTTCCGTTCCCTGAGCGACCCATTCAACGTCACGAAGGGAATCCGCCGACTTAATAAATCAGCGCAGATCTGCTCTTGGAAAAGTTGGCGGTGGGCATCACCGGAACGATCTGCCGTGTCGTCGTAAGGAATATCGGCTGCACAGAGAAAGAATACGTCGTAGCGGTCACGAGTCTGTTGAGCGAGCTCGATGAGGCGATCATGGGCCGTGCCATGATAATACTGAGAAAACATTAAAGTGGTTGTAGCATCTGTGTCAACAAACAGGATCTGATTCGCTTCCAACACCAGCGAAGCTTCACGTACTCGATGCCCTTCAGCGATTTCGACGAGCTGCTGGAGTGTCAAACGACGATTACAGTGATGGGCTTCCCAGTACTCACGTCCGTACTCTGGCATCCATACCGTGTGATGTTCAGACGCTAACTCACTGGCCAGAGTTGTCTTGCCGGTCGAGGGTGCCCCTAGAAAAACGACCTTGACGATCAGATCCCGATATACAAGCGGATGGATGTCGGCGCGATGGGCATAAGGGTTCTGCCGGATTGCGGTACCGGAGACGGGGAAGAGTTGCCGATCGGGATCGATGCGACGGTCTTTCGCTCCGAGCGCCCGGCTGACATGTTCGCCATAGAACTCGCTAGAGTAGAAATGGGAGATTCGTTGCGACGCAAGTTTTTTGAGAATATAACGTTCGTGCATCCGCTTGATTTCAGCGCTGTCACCGACTTCCAGCGGCCCATCCCAGGCTTCAACGATTTGGACTGCAGGATAAATCGAACGAATCCAGCCTGCGCGAACCGGCAGCGGCACCGTTGTCACATCGGGGGCGTTGTAGATCATAACGACGACGTTGTCGTTCTCGTGCAGCGCCCGCTCGATCAACAACTGGTGGCCGCGATGCAGTGGCGCAAACTTTCCTAATACGAGTCCAGTCGTCATGCCGGCTCGCTCCTCGCAGCGATCATCGTTCTTTGCCAAGCGGAAAGGCCGAACATCGCTAAGATCAAAAATAGAGTGTACAGAGCAGATGTGAGGTAGAGGCTTTTCTGCCAATAAATCCCAATGGCGACCACATCAACTGCAATCCAATACAGCCAAGACTCCAGCCGTTTGCACGCCATCAACCACTGCGCCACTAAACTGGCCACCGTGGTAAAGGCGTCACCAAAAGGCCAATCAGCATCAGTATAGGTCTGCATCGAATACCCCCAGATACAGGTCACCCCTGCGGTCGCGGCCGGCCAAGCAATCCTGCCAAGTGGCGACAGCGAGGTCACTCGCAGCGCGCCTTGACGCTTGCCGCCATGTAACCAGTGATACCAACCATACAACTGCATACCGATGTAGATCACGTGCAGAATCAGGTCAGAATAGAGTCTGACTTGGTAAAAGATGATGGAATAGAGCGAAACTTGAACCAGCCCTGCGGGCCAGCACCAAATGTTTTGACGAATCGTCAACACGACACACAGCAGCCCAAATGCAGCTGCCACCGCTTCAATCGATGTCATTTAGGCTGTCCTAGCGCAAGATCCGGTTCCAGAAGTGACACATCATCGCTGTTATCGACCGGGCCGCTGTGTCGCCGGTCGACGACCGGCTCCGCCTTGGGATACGCTTGAATATTCCCCCTAAATGGCTAGCTTCGGCCCTGTGATGATAACCCAGTCGCGCGTCATGATGCTTTAAGGTACTGCGGTTTTCTGCGGTTGCCCCGCGCCGGCAACCGAGGCCGCTATGATAAGCACTCTGCCTCCACCGCCGCAGGTGAACCGCCCCTGTAACGCTGGCGTTGCGAGCGCAGAGGACGCAGGTGAAATCGCAGGCTGATTGAGGAGAGGTGCAATCATGAGCAGCCCTATTTTTCGGAGTCCGCTGGTGCAGTATCACGCAGGGGCGTGGGCGGCACTGTTGTTACTTGTGGTCAACAATGGTTTTATATCAGCGCAGCAACCAGCAGCGATTGATTGGAAACTCGAGGCAACGGCCCCCTGGCAGCCGCGTGATTCGCAAGCCGAATACGTGTTCGGAGACCGGCTCTGGATCGCCGGAGGCTGGTTTGATTCGTTCGCTGCGCCGCCACGAGACGTCTGGTCATCGCGCGACGGAGTGAACTGGGAATTGGTGACCTCTTCGGCCCCTTGGCTGCACAGCGACTTGCCCATGAACCTTACGTTTGCTGGCCGGATGTGGATGATGGGAGGTTGGTACAACGGCCGACTGCCGGGTCATTCAGCCAGCAATCAAGTCTGGGCATCGACCGATGGCCGGAACTGGGATCAAGTCACCGCGGGGGCTGCCTGGTCACCTCGAATTGCGGCGGCGACGGTCGAGTTTCAGAACCAAGTCTGGCTGCTCGGCGGAACCGAGAACTATTACTTCGGCGACGACAATAGCCTCAAGAACGATGTTTGGCACTCTGGCGATGGCAAGCAGTGGCAGCAAGCGACCGCGGCCGCACCGTGGTCGCCGCGGGCCTATCATCAAGCGGTCGTCTTAGGCGATCGAATCTACGTGCTGGGCGGTGGAGATTATGCTCCCAAACATCACGCTAAGAATGACGTCTGGTCATCGAGCGACGGTGTGAACTGGGTGCAAGAGACTGAGTCCGCTCCCTGGTCCCCACGGATTTGGTTTTCTGCCGCGGTCTACCGAGGCCGAATTTGGGTGCTTGGCGGTTGGTCGGAGGCCACTGGCAATGTCGGCGATGTCTGGCATTCGCCGAACGGGCGCGATTGGCAACGGCTGGAAACGCCGACTCCGTGGAAGCCCCGGCATGAACACTCTTTATTTGTGTTTCAGGACAAGCTGTGGGTCGCTGGCGGT
>CALELC010000645.1 GCA_937904535.1 uncultured Planctomycetaceae bacterium | reverse complement strand
AGGCTGGGGCTAGCGACCACCAGCGTCAGCGCGGCGACCAGCGGTGCACTGGCGGTTGCCAGCGAGCGCGGTAAGTGGAGGCGGGAGAGGTGCATCAGGCTGTCCATCAGGTGGCTCCAAGCAAGGAAAGGGACATCAAGGGGGTGTGACCGCGGTCGACTTCCGGTGCAGCCAGGCAGAGCGAGCTTTCACCATCGCCGCGGAAATTGCAGTCACTCGCCGATTCTACCCGCAACGCTCCGCCTCTGCCCGGGTACGTCCGCACCCGCTCCATCTCCACGCTGCACTGCCCCGTGACCTGAACCCGTCGCTCCTCGGCCAGGTTTAAGGAGCGTCGTCATCAAACGGTGTGCGACGCCCCAGCAAATAGATAAGCAATGCGGCGATTGCGGTAGCGAGAAGGTACCCAATGATTCAGAAGGTCATCGTGAACTCATGGTTATGGTTGGAGACGTGTTAGACGGCGAAGCAGTGGCGTTCTTCAGCGGACGCGTGCCGACGTCAATCGACAAGTAATCAGCCACTGTACTCTCACTTATTTTGCTATCAAAACGAGTGCCCGTACATCAACTGCACCCGATTGAGGGGAATACGGTCGAGTCGTAGCACAGGCCTCGGCAGCTAACAGGTCCGACCCACCGAACCGCTCACTACAGCCGCGGGAGTTTCCCTTGGGTTGAAATCACAGAAAATTTTAGACGCGAGTTGTTCAACCTCTGTGTAGGTTTGATTCAGATAAGGAAGAACACCTGTTCCTGAACCACGCTTTGATTCCGCAACGTTATAGGCTTGAACCGGTTTTGGGGGACAATGGCCATGTCAGAAACCATGGAGCCAAACCACGAGCACTCAATCGAAACGCAGGCGAATTTCCTCGACGATGGGGCGTTGCACGGACGCAGGCCGGCTGAACCGATTTCAGGGAGTTCAAATTCAGTGGGACAAGCACGCTCAGTACCCTCTCGCAGGGGGCGCCTATAGTCACACCATGGGGGTCGGGATAGACTACAGGGCAGAGTCGCCGGCACCTTAACATACGCCACTTCGGAGCGATCTATGAGTCGTCGCATTACCATTCTGCCCATGGTTGCCTTGCTGGTCTATTCCTTGGGTTGCGATTCCAGTCCATATGATCTCGGTGATTTTGAAGCGACCAAGAATCGCATCCACAAAGTCATCGAGGTGCCTGAGCACGTCGAAGTTGTCCTCGCCCAGCATTCAAGCTCATACAATGAGTCTGTTGGTATGCACTATAGCCGCTACAGGATTGGCCTGGTTTACTCTGGACCATTGCAGAACAAGCATGATGCAGACAAAGTAAAGGCGGCAGCCAGCCTTGTTTGTAATGCAGTGCTCGATCTCGTTGATGAGGACAAACAGAAGGCCAGCTATCCGCAGGGTAAAGGGAGCCTCAGTGTATTTGTCCATGAAACACGTTCCGCTCATGAAGGATACGTCCAGTTTCAGCAGAAAAGGGAGCAACAGCTGAAAGACAACCGTGGCATCATAAGCACGACATGGGAACCGATGAGTCAAAAGTTCGTTCCTCTGCTGCATTACACATGCTCTGGCGATCGAAAAATGATGGAGCTTGAACTCAGCGGAGACGGCGTCATGAGTGACAGTCTATTTGTCTCGCAGGCGCTTGAGTCACTGGCTCAAGGTCTTGCGTATGAGCCTCCATATGACGTGCTCGAACCGGCGCAGCAAGCACCCTCACTCAACTTGCCGGTTACACAGCAACCATGGGACAATCGCCTTGATGGGACCTGGAGGTTTCCCGATAACGGTTTTACAGACTCAATGCGTTTTTTTAACGGTGCATTTCAGGCAAAAAACCGAGCAGGCTTGGGAACTGAGCCCGCGATTAGTCAGGGTACAGCAAAGCTTGTCACAACAGCCGACGACGACACTTTGCTGGTTTTGATTTCGACAACTGACCACGGTAATGAAACCACGCATTCGTTTCTGGTTGATTTCATCGACGACAAGTATTTGCTGCTAAATTTGGTAAACCACCCGTTCCAGAGTGGGCGTGTTTTCAGTGGTGCCGGCAATCTGCTGGTTCGGGTTGATGAAAACGGGGATACTAACCTCAGCGACCAAGCTTCTACATTCGTTAAGTCGGTCAACGAGTTTCTAGGAGGCCACTTGGTCGATGGTCGACTCCGCAGTTCGGTCAGCCGTTTTGAAGTGCTCAGCGGCATAGTAGATCCAACAGCACGCGCAGATGCCTACAGCATGACCGGTTACTGGTATCCCAGCGACAGAGAGACGGCCGCCGGTTCGGACAAGAACGCACTTGCAGGAACCTACCGTTACTATTTCCAAGACGGTGTCTTCTACGAAATGACCAGCGGTCCATATACTCTACAAGCACTTTTCTACACAATTGATCCGTCCACAACTCCGAAGCAGATCGATGTGTGGGTTACAAAAGATGGCCGCCAAGATCTTACGAAGGGGATTTACCGAGTATCCGATGAAGAGCTTTGGTTTTGCTGGGGCAAAGAAGTGCGACCGAGCGACTTCGCCGATAGCGAAGGATCAAGGAATCAACTTCTCAAGTTGAAGCGACTGACCTTGCCATTGCGGTCAAGCGACATCGACCATCTCGCTCGCTGACTTGTGTTCGAGCCGATAGAGGCGACCTGTCCTTTTACTAGACGGAACGTCTATCTGATCAACCCGTGACCGTGTGCAGTATGCCCATAGACGACTAGTGGAAAGTGAACCTTTTGGCTGTCTGGAGAGCCTTCCGCCTTTCCTGCAAACACAGTTTATCCGGCGAGAGAGTCGAGAACATCTGCGTTGGTAGTGTTGCCCCCGAACCGGAAACTGATCTGAAAACGACCAGTGGGGCGCGCTTTTCGAGCCAGGCCATGCTGCACCTCATTTGCGTAGCCCAGAGGCTACGGCGCGATCGTGAAAGAAACGATCCGCGCGGTTCCAACGTGAACCCAACGGTGCCCCCTTTTTGCCCCCCCTCGCCTTTTTATAGCGGCCGGTGGGGACTGGGGAGATCGACGTAAGTCGTTGCGAGACAAGAAGTGCGGCTGAGAGGACTTGAACCTCCAAGGGGTTGCCCCCACTAGGCCCTCAACCTAGCGCGTCTGCCAATTTCGCCACAGCCGCTTCAAATGCAATCGACAGTGTGCGTAGCATTCCAAAATCCGCCTCCAACGTCAACGCCCCCAGCGACGGTAATTTTTTAAGCCGCTGGCGGGACCATTGTCCTGCCCTCTCAGACCAAGCCCCACCGCCGCCGCAGGATCCACTCGGCCGACAACAGTCCGATCAGCAGCACAAACAGAGGCCAAGCGCTGGCGGGCGTGTCGCCGAGCCGGTACTTGGTGACCACCGGTGCCGCCGAAGTACGGCGCAGCTCACTGATCCGCTCGATCAACTCGCCGACCTGCGACGGCAGAAAGCTGGCTCCGCCCGAGGCCGCAGTCTGGCCAGAAAGCTGGGCGAGATACGTCAGATCAGCAAAGGGACGCGCCAGCTCACGGTCGTTGGCCAGCACCTGAAACGATTTGCTGGCCGTCACTTCGCTGTCGGTCAGCGACACGCGCAACTGATACAGGCCCGGTGGCAGCGTCGGGAGCGTCCCTGCCAGTGTCGCGGTGCCCAACCCGCTTGCTTGATCCGCATCTCGCTGGACATCGGCTAGACCTGGCTGTACCTCGGTCGTCGACCCATCAGCAGCGATAATCTGCAGCTGCACGCCGGTTCCGGGATTCTGGCCGGTGTGAATCACGCGCCACGGCGC
>CALELC010000644.1 GCA_937904535.1 uncultured Planctomycetaceae bacterium | reverse complement strand
GCGAGTCTAAAAAATGGATTCCTTTCTCGGCCGCTCGTTTTGCACTCGCCGCCAAATGCTCGCCCGCTGTTCCGGCGGGTTCGGGATGCTCGGTCTAGCCGGAGCCTTGCAGTCCGCAGGGGGGCTGACAGCCGGTGCGAGCGACGCGCAAGCCCCAGCCAGCACAGGCCGGCCGGGCGTGCTACGGGAATTGCACGTCCCACCGCGTGCGCGGCGGGTCATCTTTTTGTTCATGAACGGTGGCCCATCGCACGTTGATACGTTCGATCCCAAACCGTTACTTGCCAAGCACGCCGGCGAAGAACCGGCCGATAAAACCGAGCGGAAAGTCAAAGGCGGTTATCTTCCATCGCCCTTCAGTTTTGCCCCACAGGGCGAAAGCGGAGTGGTGATGAGCGAACTGTTTCCCCAACTAGCGCGTTGTGCTGATGACCTGTGCGTCATCCGCTCGATGCACACCGACAACCCCAATCATGAACCGGGGCTGTTGATGATGAACTCCGGGAACCAACAACCGATTCGTCCATCGCTCGGTTCGTGGGTGTCTTATGGATTGGGAAACGACAACGAGAACTTGCCCTCGTTCGTCGTGCTGGCGCCGCGGCGTCCGGTCGTCGGACCTGCGCTCTGGAGCAGTTCCTTCTTGCCAGGCGAACATCAGGGGACGGCCCTAAACACTGCGGAATTTGCCGTCGACAAACTCGTGGCACATCTGCGTCATCCGACACTCGAGCGTGCGCAACAGCGGCGACAACTGGATTTGATGCAATCGCTCAATCGCCTGCATCAGGCGCAGCGTGAGGACGACGGAGCGCTGGAAGCTCAGATTCAGGCGATGGAAACCGCTTTCCGAATGCAAAGCGAAGCGGCCGAGGCCTTTGACATCAGCCGCGAGACGGCCGCGACACAGGAAATGTATGGGGACACCAACTTTGGCAAGTCCTGCCTGCTAGCGCGGCGTTTAGCAGAGCGTGGAGTCCGGTTCATTCAGGTCTACTATCTGTCTCCCGGTAACAATCAGCCGTGGGATAGCCATGCGAACAATGACCAACAACATCGGACGTTGTGCGCTGACAGCGACCGGGCGACTGCCGCGCTGCTGCAAGATCTGAAACAGCGGGGGATGCTCGACGATACGCTGGTGATCTGGGGCGGAGAGTTTGGCCGGACGCCGTACGCGGAGCCGGTCAAATCAGGCGAACCGGGACGAGACCACCATGCCACCGGGTTTTCGATGCTGATGGCCGGCGGCGGCATTCGCGGCGGGCTGACGTACGGGGCGACCGACGAATTCGGCATGAATGCGATCGAAAATCGGGTGCACGTCCATGACCTGCACGCCACGATCCTGAACCTGCTGGGGATCGACCACACGCAGCTGACCTATCACTACAGCGGCCGCAATTTCAGACTGACCGACGTCCATGGACGCGTCGTCAGCGATCTATTCGCTTAGGCCGTGCGAGCCGGCAGCCGACACGCTGGCGGCAGTTTGAATGTGACCGTCACGGGAATCGTATACTGAACGGGACTGCTGGCATCGTCCGGCGGTCTCCCCTTCTCTTTTCCCGAGGTCTGTCATGCCCTTGTTTGCAAGTCGGATGGTCGGCTTTGCGGCTGTTTCACTGGTCGCATCGAGCCTGGTTGCGATGCAAATCGATTCGCCGGCCGAGCATGCCGACGAGGCCTCGGCACAGCAGGAAGTGCCGGTGCAACAAGGTGTGGTCCAGCGGGTGACGCTGTACCGCGATCAGGCGTTGGTGACGCGCGTGATCGAAGTTCCGGCGGGCGAAGGCGTGCAGGAGATTCGAGTGGGGCAGCTCCCGGAGCAGGTGATCAGCGACAGTGTGTACGCGGAAGGTGACGCTGGCACCGAAATCCGTTCGGTTCGCGTTACCCGCCGCGCGACCTCGGCCTCTACACGGCGAGAGGTCAAAGAGTTGGAAGAGCATCTCGCGGAGCTCAATCGCCTACAGCAAGCGACGCTACAGAAACTCGAAGTGGCCGATAAACGGCTGCAGGATATCGACCGCCTGACCGAGTTTTCCGTGACAACCGGTGCGGCAGATCTAAACCGTGGCGTGCTCGACGCCACCGCTCTGACCGAACTGGTCACCTTTGCCGGAGAGCAACGGAGCGAACTCTCGGAACAGCGATTCGCCCTACGACAAGAACTAGAACAGATCGCCAAGGACATCGAAACCGTTTCCAACGAGCATCACTTGATCTCCTCAGCTCCCCAAGACGCGCAGTATGAGGCGCGCGTTGCAGTCCAAACGACTGGGAATGAGGCTGGGCAGATTTCGTTGAGCTACTTGGTCGGCGGCTGCGGCTGGAGCCCCAGCTATACGATTCGCAGCGATTGGGATGAACAACAGGTGACGTTGCGGTACAGCGCGATGGTGCGGCAAATGAGCGGTGAGGCCTGGCCGGATGTGCGACTGACCTTGTCGACAGCCTCGCCGCATGTCAGCGCCTCCGGTCCACTCTTGATCCCGTTTCGCGTTTCCGCTCAGGCGGCCGGGAGCGGTTCCTTGGATGAATTATTTGATCAGCCGCAGTCCAGTGGGCCGTCGAGTGTAGCGGCCGAAACCGGTGAGCCAACTCAACTGCAACAGGCCACCAAAGGACTGCGGGCACTCCAGCGAAAGGCGGAGACAGAACTGGGCGCGACGGTTGCTGATCGTGAAGGCGAACTCCGCCGTGACTTGATGCTCAACACGTATGCCTCTCAGATGCAAGGCCTGGAACTCAAGGCCAAATCAAACGACGTCAGCAGTTTAGCGCCGGATGCTGAAGCCGAGGTGGACTCACAAATCTATGTGCTGGAACAAAACGTGAGTCTCGATTCCCGTCGCGAACATCAGTTGGTGCAGATCGCGGAATCAACCCTAGATGCCGAACTCTATCACGTTGCCTTGCCACTGCTGAGCAGCTATGCCTATCGCCAGGCCGAGGTAACCAATCAGCTCGGTATTGGCCTGCTCGGCGGGCCGGCGACGGTGTATCTCGATGATCGGTTCGTGGGGCGTATGCCGCTGCCGACCACCGCCAGCGGCCAGCGGCTAACGATCGGCCTCGGTGCGGACCAACAGGTGCGCACGCGGCGCGAACTGCAAAACAAGCGGGATGAGATCCAAGGCGGCAACCGTCGTTTGCATTTCCAGTATCGGCTGGTCATTGCGAACTTTAAGTCGGAACCGGTAAAGGTCCGGCTGATGGACCGCACACCGCTGCCCGAGAATCCCCAGGCGGTCTCGACGAAGCTCGATGATTTCGCCAAACCGCTCAGCGAAGATCCGCTGTACCTCAGGATCGAACGCCCGCGCGGCATCTTGCGTTGGGACTTGAGCGTGCCGGCAGCGAGTTTTGGCAGCAATGCCTTTGATGTCGACTACGGCTATTCCCTGGAATTCGATCGGTCCAAGGAATTGATCGCCCAAAATCAGCTCGGTGACGATCCCGACAGCGAGTTCTTTGGCGAGGATCAAATGATGCTCGACCGTGCCGGCATGGGTGGTATGGGCGGGATGGGCGGGATGATGGGTGGCATGGGCAAGTAAACGAGGACTTGCCCATGCAAGCTGCCGAGTTCGCCGCAGCCCCAGCCAGCGTCTAGCTGGCGACTGCCTCGAGCGTCGCCTGGACGGCGTCGTCGAAGGTGGTCGTCAACTGCTTCGCTGCGGCAACTTTCTCACGCAGGATTCGATCACAGAGCTGTACCGTTTCCGCGTCGCCAGCGCGCCGCGCGGTCCGTTTGAGCAGTTCGTAGCCGCCGATTTCTAAGTGTAAGAAAGCGTAAACGAAGGCGGCCAGTTTAGCGGGCGTGTCCGATTGGACCTGGAAAAACAGCCCCCAGTTCAGGCCGCCAGCGGCCATCGCTGTGTCGATCAGCCGTGAGCGGTCGGCTCCCAGCGCGTCCAGCCGCTGTTCCACCCAGTGGGCATGTTGCTGACTGGCGGCCAACGCTTCGCTGTAGACGGCTTTCGTCGAACTGGCTGCGGCAAGTTGCTCCGACTTCTCAAGCAGTTGCACGGCTTGGCTTTCAAATGCATGCACTTCGGCCAGATGCCGCTGCAAATGGTCTCGCAATTCTTCTGGCGAGAGCTCCGTATGGGAGACCGCTTCGACGGCATCAAAGTCACGTTCCAGTCGCTGCATCATCGCCCGCTCTTGATCCCGGATTACTTTCGCCACCGCGACCGTTTGCTCGTCACCAGCATGTTCTGCAAACCGAATCAGCATCTCATACCCAGCCCACTCCATCGCCTCATAAGAATAGGCGTGGGTCACCAGACGCCCTGGAGTTTCTGGGGCAACACGCGCGAACAGCAAAAACCCTTTGCCGCCGAGTTTCATCACCGCGTCTTTGATCGCGGAGGGTGAGCCGCCGCGGGCCTCAAGCTGCTTGCGAACCGATTCCGCTTGCTGCTCGGTCTCCCAATGATGTTCGCGAAAGTCAGCGGCGACCGCCGGCTCGCCAGCCAACTTGGGGGCCGACACCAATTGAGCCAGCGCCTGCTGCTCGACCGAATACATGTCACTCAGAAAGTGAACGAGTTGCTCTTGGGGCGTGCGGGACATCAGTGGGTGTTCCTGTTGATCGGACCAGCAGTAAGGTGGCTGTACATCGCTGCCGCGGCAAACGGTTGGCAACGAGAACGAAGGTTCAGCATGCGGCTGGGGCAACGCCTGCGCGTGTCGCAGCCAGCGACGACATCTGTCACTTCAGCAAGCAAGTTTCGCACCAAGTGAGGAACCGAGAGGCCGTTAGGGTCATCCGAAGAAATGCCGGACTTGTTCGTCCAGCGGGCTATACTCAGACCGGGGGCAGGCGGCTGCCATAGATTTCTACTGTTTGTGAGAGACCTCGATGCGTTGCCTGTCCGTACTGCTGCTCGCTTGCGCCCTGCCGGCCTGGAACTGCCACCGTTCAGCTGCTGCCGACTATTTCTTGACGATCGGCGGCGGGCCGAATCCGCAATCCAATCAGATCTCGCTCGAACGCAACGTCCTATTCCAGCAGCGGACGCTGCAGCGGGTTCGGCCGGATCAACCGCCGCACGCAATCTTCTATGCCGACGGCCGTTCGCCCCAGCGCGATCTGCAGTTCCGCGACGATTCGCTTCAGCCTTCGGCTGCACAAACTTGGATGACACGACTGTTCGGCAGCAGCGATTCGATCGGGCTCCGGTACCGCAGCTCCGACATCCCCGGCGTCCAGGGCCCGGCGCGGCTGGCGTTCCTTGACCAACACTTTCAGCAGATGGCGAAAACGCTGAACTCTGGCGACCGGTTGATCATCTATGTTTCCGGCCACGGCGGCAGCTCTCAAGAATTCGACTTCTACCCCGGCTTCGGCGGAGAAGCCTTATCTGAATCCAACGAGTTCAACACCTCGATCGCGCTGTGGAAAGACGAAGAGCAGCGTGTCAAAGATTTTTGCGACTGGCTTGACCGCTTACGCCCTGATGTCGAGGTCGTGTTGGTCATGGTGCAGTGCTATTCGGGCGGCTTCGGGCACTCGATCTTTCATCAAGGCGATGCGCGGCTGGGGCTGAATCCGCGGCCACGGTGCGGATTTTTCGCCCAGCGTCATGACCGCCCCGCGGCGGGCTGCACTCCCGAGATCGAAGAAGCCGACTATCAAGAATACAGCACGTTCTTCTGGGCAGCGCTCGGCGGTCAATCGCGCACAGGACAAGCGGTAGCAGGGGTCGACTACGACGGCGATGGACAGGTGAGCTTGGCGGAAGCCCATGCCTATGCGGTGCTGGCGAGTGATACGATCGATATCCCAGTTCGCACCAGCGACTACTTTCTGCGCCGCTATAGCCGCATCGGACCGCGGATAGATGCGTCTGCGGTGCCCGCCAGCTCAGAACCGACCGACGATACTCCTTCGTCCACTTTTTTTATGCGGCTCGGCCAGGCGATTGCCGGTGAGGTTCCCGAAGAGGCAGAGGCCAGCACTGCGGGCAAGGCCGAAATGGTCGGTGGCCTGCTGACTCTGGCAACACCGATCGAACGAGCTCTGGAACTGGCCAGGCCCGACCGCCGTGCAATTGTGGAACAGCTGTGCATCGAGCTGAAGTTCGATACCCAAAAGCCGGTTTCCGCCGTGCAAAACAGGTTGAAGAAGGCCAAGAAGAAAGAACAAGAAATGGAGGGCGTGCTGCAAGCGGCTGTCGGATTGCAGACTGCGCAAACGGCCCTCAGCGAAGCGGTCCGTGTCGAGTGGCCGGAGTTGGTCGAGCTGGAATACGCTCCGATCGTTTCGCAATTGACAGGTGAACTTGCTGAGGAGTTCACTCAACTGATTGAAGAACATCCGCAAGCCGAAGCTTGGGTGAATGCCGATGCCCAGCGGCAGAAGGTCACGGAGAAACAGCTAAAATTGGCCAAGCGGGAGGCCAAAATCCACCGTCTCTATTGGCAACTCCGATCGATCCTGCTCGAAGCTAACCTCACTCAGGTTGCTCCGGCAGACATCGCCGCGCGGTATCAGCAACTGTTGCAACAAGAAGAACAGACACTGACGATCGCAGCAACGCCCTGATCGACGCCGCTCCGCAGACCAGCGAATGAGCCGGGTTGGAGACGGCTTCCATTCGATAGGTACGGTTGTTGCTCTCATCCATGCGATCAATGGGTCAGAGTGTTCAATCATCCCAGTCGATGCTGCAGCGGAGCCGACGATGACAGATTTACAAGCGATTGGAAGTGGAGTGGCCGGAGCGATGGCGTTGACGGCCGTGCATGAAACCGCTCGCAAGACGTTGGCTGATGCGCCGCGGATGGATGTACTCGCCTCGCGCGCGATCGCCGGTTCGCTCGAAGCAATGGGACAACAGCCACCCTCAGACGAACGCTTGTACGAAGCGGCGATGGTCGGCGACATCGTCTCCAATTCGCTCTACTACAGCCTCGTCGGGCTGGGCTCTCCAGAAGGTGCGGTCAAACGTGGGGCGCTGTTGGGACTAGCCGCCGGTGTGGGCGCCGTGGTGCTGCCGCCGCTGATGGGGCTAGGCCACGGGCCGAGCCGCCGCACCCGGGCCACCGAAGCGATGACCGTCGGCTGGTATCTGCTCGGCGGCGTGGTCGCCGGCTTGGCTTTTCAACTGACCGCGAGCGAAGAATCGCCGCAGCAACATCGTCTGTGGCGGCGCTGAGCCAGTTCCATCGCCAGTGGACACAGCGATAGGCTTGATGACGTTTCGATCACTGCAGTAATCTAGCCAGTGTGGCGGCAATGCCGCGGAGCGACTGCTCGTCGGGCAGAC
>CALELC010000643.1 GCA_937904535.1 uncultured Planctomycetaceae bacterium | reverse complement strand
CTGGCAGTAACGATCCATCACTCGCCAACGAACGATGAATTGCAGCCAGCGACTCGCGGGGTTAGGCTGGCTGCGTGGCGATCGAGCATTCCAAGCCGGTGAGTTCGAGTGTGTAACGCTGGACCAACCTCTCTGGGGTTACCCCAGGGGATCATGAAGGGCTAGGATTTCGTTGCGTGAGCGATAATGCGTTCCCACGCATGACGGCTCACGCCAGACCAGACTCGTTGGAGTGCTCTGTCGCCCATTTTATGGCTTCCGAAAGCATCGCTCGCGTGCTCGCGACCACTTGTCTCGCGGGCCCTCTCGAAGTTGACGAAATCGTCGACCGCTGGAATCGAGCACTGGGGAAGCGTTGGCGATGGCTTCGCCCGTTGGCTCGCCGCGTGGTAGCCGAGTTTGCAGAAGACCACCGCCCACGGGCAGCGGTTGTCTCTCAATTCATCAATTCCGACGCAGGCTTTCAGCGCGCCGCCCGGCAACACGAGTTGAGGGTAGCCGAGCACCTGCTCGTAACAGCCCCCGTGATGAGTCCGGCCCGTGCGGCCGCGGCATGGCAGCTGCCATCGCTCCGCACTCCAGGCGAGCTGGCTCACTGGCTCGACCTCGATGTCAGACAGCTTGAATGGCTTGCAGACCTGCGTTCTCTCGAATCGAAACGACCGCCGGGGCCGCAGCGACATTACCACTACCGGCCTCTAGCCAAGCGGTTTGGTCAGGTGCGGATGATCGAGTCGCCCAAGCCACGTCTCAAGCAACTTCAGCATCGCATTCTGACCGGCATTCTCGAGCAGCTTCCGCCCCATCCGGCGGCACATGGGTTTTGCCGTGGACGATCGATCCAGAGCTTTGCTCAGCCGCACGTGGGCAAGCAAGTCGTGCTGCGGATCGACCTGCAGGATTTCTTTCCCACTCTCCGACGAGCTTGGGTGCAGGCCCTGTTTCGGACGGTCGGCTATCCCGAAGCGGTTGCCGCCTTGTTGGCTGGACTCTGTACCAATGTCGCTCCGGCGGACGCGTGGAACACGGTGGATCGTAAGCGATTCCAGCGATCGGAGTCGACGATCAGGCTGTATGCCCGGCCGCATCTGCCGCAAGGCGCTCCCACGTCACCCGCCTTGGCCAATCTATGCGCTTACCGTCTCGATTGCCGGTTAGCGGGGCTCGCGCAAGCAGCCTCTGCCAACTACTCCCGCTATGCCGATGATCTGGCATTTTCCGGGCAGAGCGATTTTGAGCGAGTTGCTCAGCGGTTCGCAATTCACGTTTGCACAACCGCCATGGAAGAAGGTTTTACCGTCCAACACCGCAAAACGCGGCGAATGAAACGGGGTGTCCGGCAACACCTAGCAGGACTGGTCGTCAATGAGCGTCTCAATGTCCGCCGCAGCGAGTTCGACCGGTTGAAAGCCATCCTCACCAATTGCATCCGCTGCGGTCCACAATCTCAAAATCGTGACAACTACACCGACTTTCGCGCCCACTTGCAGGGTCGCCTGTCGTTCATCGAACAGGTGAACGCTGACAAGGGGCGTCGGCTACGAGCACTATTTCATCAGATTCAGTGGTAACTCTCACACATAATTCTGGTTCACGCCCAGCTTCCATTGTTGCCACCAAGCCTGCACCACAGGGGGCAGGTCCGCGATCACCGGCCTCAACTTCCCTTTTTCCATCGACACGAGATCGATCATAACGCTGACTTGGCTGTCGATCCGGGCGAAGTACAACATACAGGTAATAAGTGTGCCTCCAACAGTGAACTCCAAAAAGCCACTTCCAATTTCGTTCCCTTTATAATCATACCCGTCAACTAGCTTTTCTAGGTACTCAACCAGCGACTCCCAACAGGACGCTGGCAAATCAGCCTGATAGGCTGGGCTGTCTCCGACAATGTAGTTCAATTCAACCTGCTCGTCACCTTGTACCAAAATCACATAAGCAGCTTGACGACGAACCGCCTGCTCTAAGATCACTCGGACGGCGACCCACTGCCATGGCGGTTCTGGCTCGCTATCAGAAGCAGGACAAATCCCATGACCGATAAACTGCTCCCCGATTTGGTCACTCATGGTGATTGCCCGGTCTGGCCACGGGGGATCATTTTCAGGATCGATATCGAACAATTTCGAAAATACGGGCCTTCTCGAAACGAATGGCATCACTGCACCATCGAACGGAGACAGCCCCGCAATCACATCCCGAGGCTCGCTCGCAGCCGCAGCACGACGAACCAGAGCATCACCAATGAACGGCTCACTCTGCTCAGCCTCCCTTTCCAACAGGCTCTCCATCGCTTCACGCTTCTCAGCCATTCCCTGGACATCTCGGCGAGGAACCGCAATCAAATCTTCTTGACTTAGCCGCGGCAGTGGTCGCATTTGCCAACCTTCAGGCCATTCAACCGGCTGCATGACCGAATGGAGGTTTGCTCGATCATTGACTCGTTCCGCTCCATCAACCGCGACAAAAGCGGTATAGCGACAGAGCACGTTGCACTGCAGCGATGTCGCGATGATTTCATTACGCAAACGCTGATGGTGACTGTAATTAGCTACCAACTGATCCTCTAATTCTCGGACACGCTTTCGCCCCCACAGCGGCATCAAAAGCGGCTGGTCAGTCGCAGTCGGATACTGAGCGGTCAATGATTCAGACCACGTGGTTCCATTCGCTTGTTTACCACGCACCGTCAGTTGTAATGGTTTGTCAGCCGCGGCCCGTCCATAGATTCGGTGGCAACGACCAAAATACAGCGATTGCTGCTGGCTCGGTACGATCGAGCGGCTGGCATCCGGTTGATCGACAACCTCCACTTCTAAATCGGTGATCGCTGGATTCCCGATCTCGTGTGCTAAACCAGTGAGCACCTCGGTCATCCGTCGCTCGGACTCGGCGAGTTCGAAGGTACCATCGCTATAATCCGCAAGGCGTTTCAGAACGGAACCATTCACCGCACTGTCGACACCCAAGCAATAAATTCGCGGTCGCTCAGCTTCGCTGAACATTCCGAGCATTTGGAGTATCGAATCTTCGCCTGTGATTTGACCATCGGTAACCAGCACGATCGCACGCGAATGCAACCATTGCTGGCTCTGGTTAGGAGCTTGGTCAACGGGTCGAGCGGATTTAAAGAATAGCAAGGCGCGCTGGAGTGCCATTCCCATCTCGGTCCCGCCACGCGCATCGAATTTAGCAAGCCAAGAAATAGCTTTATAGCGATTCACATCCGTTGCCGGGAGCCAGTCAATGCTTCCAGCCTGTTCTCCCTCTGGCATTTCAATCTCATAGTCAAACGCGAGGACGGTGAACCGGTCTTGGTCGCCTAAAGTATCGATCAAACGGCTGATACCCCGTTTCGCAGCTTCCACTTTCCAGCCTGCCATACTGCCGCTACGGTCGAGCAAAAAAATAATGTCTCGTGCCAACGGCTTGCTGCTACGAGGCGGAACCAAATGCAATGCAAACGTTCCGAGCGCTGCATTGACACCCGTCGCCGATTGCTCGAGCGTCTCTGCTGCCACCGACTCGGCTGCATGAGGGGGTGGCTCCAGCACTAACGTCGCACGGAGTTCAGCATCATCGATGTCACCACGCAATATAAAATCGCGATCGACATGGTCTCCCGGAGCAGCCTGCAGACGATAGATTTTTCTCGCAGATTCGTCCGGCAATTCGCGGGGCTCAACCAGCACTGTATGCAAGCTACTGCGGAGTTGCCTCCCATACTCATCACTCGCACATAGATTCCCCAGGTCGAGGTCGACTCGGATCTGCAGCTCGACCGGGCTGGCGAAACCCGGCAACCAGGTAGGTGGTGTCACAGCGGATGCATCGGGCACTTGATCGGTGTCGGACGTGACACCTTTTTCAACCGAGTTTCTCGGTAACGGAAAGCCGGAAGTGTAGCGCGGTGCAACAACCAGGGGCAGCCGCAGAGTCCACTCGCCGCGAACCACCGGTAGGTGCCCGACGGTGTAAAGTCGGATGTGCACTGCCTCGCCCGGCGGGATATTGCCGACTTTCATCGAGAACAGTTCACTGCGATTCTCTTCGAGCAATGCCGCTCGCTGCCCCAAGGCGAGCGCCTGGCGATACTCCCGCCGCGCCTGCCCACGTTCCTTCAGTTTGGCCAGCACCACCCGCTCGCCAACTCGCATTTCGCAATGCGTTACCGCTTGCCCACCCTCGATCGGAAACACATAAGTCGCCTCCAGGAATTCATTAAACGGATTGTAATACGTCTGAGTAATAACGGTTTGAGTATCCAGTCCTAAGATCTGAACGTGATACTGCAGGTGATGCAGTGGCAAGTTGCCAGCAGGCGACTCGAGAGCACCGAAACTACCGCCGCGATGACCGAGGTCTTCATCCAACCGAGGAAGCGTGAACGTCGCCATGGCAAATCCTATGAGAAACGAGGACTGGGATCGTAACAGGAGAGCGGTAGAAAATCGGTCGCCGAGTCACGATGCTCGGTGTGGTAAATCGGTGGTGAGGAGTCCTTGTCGTGCGAGTTCACGCAGCAGCGGCTCAGCAGCCGCCTGGATCCGGGACAGATCAAGCAGACCCGCAGGCAAATCGGCGAGAGAAATGCCTTCCAGGATCACCTGCACGGACGGGTGCGGCGAGAATCGGATGCATGACGCTGGTTGCAGGGTTGAAGCGGTCACGCCTGCTACGGGAGGGGCGGGCTGAGAACCGGGTAACGCCGCCGGCTCAGCCCAATATTCGATCTCCGGTTCAGCGGGAGCCGCTGGCGCGGGCGCTGAGGTTCGGGTTTGAGCCAAATAGCGATCCGCCAACTCCCAAAAGTCATTGGGCAGCCGCGCGATCGCCCGCAACTGCTGGGGCGTCGCTCCAAACAGCTGCGTTTGAATCTCGGACAGCGATTGCTGCTCGGCCTGGAGCCGCTTGATGGCCACCAGTTGCAACACGTGGATGTCGCTGTACATCGCCGTCCGGCCAACCATCTCGGCCGGCCGGTCGAGCAGTCCCAGGGTGGTGTAGTAGCGGATCGTCCGCGTGTCTGGAACGGCGCGGACCCGCTTGGACTCTGCTGGCTGGTAACTCCCCGCCAAAAGAGCGCGGGCCACCAGCGTGCGTAAATCGTTGATCGGAAACAGTCGAGCCATGCCCGCATTGTTACACTGTCATATAACAGTGTCAACAATTTTTCTTGACACAGTGCGTGATGGGGTCAGCCTCCGCGTGCTGTACGCAGCACGGCGGTACGGCTGGTGAGTGCCTGCTCGACAATGTCGGCCGCCTGCAGTGGCCCGGGAGTCGCAGCAATCGCTTGCTGAAACGCCTGAGCGTTCTGCCGGTAAGACGGCTGCTGCAAGACTTGCTGGATCGCTCGCCGCAGGCGCCCAGAACTGAGTTGCTTGAGTGTTACCCGCTCGCCGACACCGACATGTGCGATGCGAGCAGCAACCCCTGGTTGGTCGTTAGCGATCGGGATGGCAACCATCGGCACTCCGCAGCGCAGCGATTCCAGCGTGGTATTGAGGCCCGCATGAGTGATGCACAGCGTCGCCCGAGCAAGTAGTTCCAGCTGCGGCGCAAAATCGACAACCAGCGCACCCGCCGGCAATTGGTTCCGCACTTCGGAGTCGGCGCAGCCCAGCGACAACACGAGTTGCGCCGGCAACGAATCACACGCCTCCATGATCAGCCGAAACACTCCGTGCAACTGGTTCTGCAGCGTGCCCAGAGAAGCGTAGATCAGGGGCTGTCCAGTGAGTCGCTCATACGGAAAGTCGACAGCCGGCCGCGCGGCAGCATCACTGAGCGGGCCCACGTAGTGAAACTGCGGCGGCAACTGCTGCCTGGGAAAATCAAAACCGGGCGGCTGCTGGCTGATTTGAGCCAGCGTCGAGTAGCTGGCATCGACCGTCCGGTAAGGCGGCAGCCCCCAGCGCTGTCGCTGCTCATTACCTAACCGCGAAAGCGGCCGCAGCAGCTGATCGATCGCAGCCCAGCCGACTCGATTGCGCAGCCTCGCCCAGGCCTCGTCGCGGTAAGCCCAGTGGGTTGCAAACGGCGGGATCGCCGGTTCGCGGTGAGTCGCTAGCGCGCTACAAAGCGTGACATAGGGAAGCTGGAGAGAATCGGCAACCGTGCCTCCGGCAGCTTGAATTTGATCGACAATCAAACCCTCCACACCGCTGCGCAACAGGATCGGAGGCAACTCGCGGTGCAGCACCCGCGTCGACGTCATGAGTTGCTCCAGCGTGAACTTCAACGCCTGACGACCGCTGAGCCGGCCGAGCCGCACCGCCTGTTCGGCCAAGAATCCGGCGGGAAACTCAGCCTCGCCAATCGGCTGAAACTCGAGGCCGCCGGCAGCCACTGCCCGCTCAGCATCCCGAGGGCTGATGAAGGTGACCCGGTGCCCGCGACGTGCGAGCTCCTTCCCCAGAGCGATGGCAGGATTGAGGTGCCCAGGCACGGCAGGACAAATGCAGGCGATATGCATGATCGTTGGTTAACTTTCGTAAGCAGTGTGACAGCCTCTGGGCAGCCCCACCGCTGCCTTTGCCCCGAGCGGTGTTGCCTGGTGTTGTCGGTAGCTGAGAACGACGCCCGCCAGTCTTCCGGCTGTGCGAAGCAGGGCCATCGCAGGTAAGCCCCCGCTTGGCCGGCGAGGGCCGCGTTATCGCAAAGCCGTGCCCCCTTGGCTCTCGCTGGGCTTCAATTCATCAGGTTGGAAGTGTTCGTTGGCAGCGAATCTAGCAGACATGGGTTAGCTAACCGTCCACTGCCTGTGGTTGACCGGCTGTTTTTGTTGCCGACAGCGGCTAGTCACCATTTGGAGCGCCCTTTGCTCTCGCCCGTCACAGGTCGAATCCAGCTCACAGCACTCCCTCATTTATCTCGAATTGCTCAAAAACCTTATTGAGCAAGCAGCAGCCGGGAGCGGCTGTGGGCACCTGAACTGACGTAATTTCTGCCACATGATCGAAGGGACGAACGATGGACATTCTTTGGATGGTGATCAGCTGGTCTATTTTTGGGCTGATTGTGGGTGCCATTGCCCGGCTGCTGGTTCCTGGTAGGCAATCGATGAGCCTCGTGGCCACGATTCTGCTCGGCATCATCGGCTCGTTCGTTGGTGGGTTCCTCGGTTCGTTGCTGTTCGGCGGTGAAATCCCCCTCCGCAATCCTGCAGGCTGGATCGGCGGTATCATCGGCGCAGTGATCGCGCTGTTGATCTTTATGCGAATGTCCACGTCCAGAGCGGTTTAACCATGCACTCTATTGAAGGCCGGTACCGACAA
>CALELC010000642.1 GCA_937904535.1 uncultured Planctomycetaceae bacterium | reverse complement strand
AGTGGTGCATGTGCGTGTTGTGTCGGGGCCGCGAGCGTGAATTACTCGCGGCCAGTCGTAATCGCAAAGCAAAGGGGTAGGACACGCATGGCTCATTCTTTCAAGATGATGGGGAAAGCGATTGACGAAGTTGGCAATCAGACATTCGATGCTCTACCCACTGAGCTACGACGCGAGCACAAGGCAAGCGTCGATGGGATTCGAACCCACGACAGTCGAGTGATGTAGTCCGATCTGGCAGTCAATCGTGTTTTGTAAATGGCGACGAAGTGTGGACCAGAGGTTTCATCTTGAGCTACTTGCGAGTCGTAACCCGCAGGCGGGACTTGAACCCGCGACCTCGTCGCATTGCGACGCGCTCTCACCGTGTACTCCAAGCCGGCAGTCGCCGTAGTCCTGCTATCTGTGTCTGATGAAAACAACTGACGAAGCTGTGACCAGAGAATTTTCTGCGTGTTTGCCAGTTCCACCACAGCGACCGCTAGGTCGCTGACGGGACTTGAACCCGCAAGGTCTTTCGACCACAGAATTCATGTACTCCGAATCGGCAGTCAGTTGTATTTGACGACCAGCCAACGAGGCGTAAGCTCAGACACGTTTCACTTCGCAAGAGAGATGTAGTCCGAACCGGCAGCTGGCTGGCCAAAACGCTGGTGGGAGTCGAACCCACTTTTACCGGGTTGCAGCCGGTTGCCTGGCCATCTGGCTCCAGCGTTGGGTGGTTTGTTTTGCCCGATTAGCAGATCACTCACACGGCCTCATCGCTTTCGGAGGCAGCAATCAGCCAATCGGTCGTGACGCGAGAGCTTACTCGGTCATCAATTCGACTGAAAAACCAGGTCAAAGGTTCGCGAGATTTTCCTGCCGTGCATCCATCGATGATCAAGAAGACGAGAAATAGATCCCAGTCCGAGATCTTTTTGATCAGTGCATCCAGCCTCTGGTCATGATTCTTTCCGGCTCTGTGCTTATGCCAAAGCGCGTACGGCTCATCGTGCAGTTGCACCATCGCGAGCAGGTCGCTGTCGCTGGTGAATCGGTACAGAAACTGGCATGCTAACGACGCATGGCTGTGAGGGTGCCAGATCGCTACATCCTGCTGAGCTTCCGGCTTGAAGGTATCGTGCGTATGGATCAGGAGCCGCAATTTCCACGTCTCGTCGCTGGAAAGCCGCGGGCGTAATTGCTCCAAGTTTTCTTCGATTTCCTCGATATGCTGGCGGATCGCTCCTTCGGGATGCCCCGGCCGCGGCGTTCCCCACTGGATATTCCGCTGATACCGCTGGTCCGCCTGGATCTCGGCAAGAATCTGCTCGTACGGATTCGTCACTTGTCCTCCACGCCTGCCCGGCCGTTGGTGCCAATTTAACAAGTGTTCTCGCCAGGAATTGAACCTGGTCTACGACCTCCGCAAAGTCGCGTGCTATCCGGCACACCCCGAGAACAGATTGCTGCCGCCGTCGCGGCACAGTACCTCGCCAGGGAGTCGAACCCCGTCTAACGGTTTCGAAGACCGTCGTGCTGTCCATCACACTCGCAAGGTGAATGCAGCGCCGGCAAACGTTGCCTGCCGGCGCTGCGTAACTGAATGGATCGACTCCGCCTGCCTCGCATCCTTCGCGAAGCATGACTCATCGGCCGTATTCATCCTGGCTGAACCGGCCCCTTTCGAGGTCGAGATACAGCCGTGCATTGGCGTTCTTTGCCAAATCACGAATCGCTTCAAGCTCGGTTAAACGCAACAGCGCTGGGTGCCCTTCCAGCACTTCTGCTGCCTTCGCTCGTTGCTCGTAGGCCTGCGTTTCCGCATGTACCTTCGCCCGCAACGACTCCGCTTCTGCCTGCTCTCGCAATCGAAGTGCTTCTGCTTCCGCTTCAGCATCTCGCCGCGTGATTTCCGCTCGTGATTCAGCCTCAATCTGCTCGACTTCTGCTCGCGTTCGAGCCTCCACCAGTTGGGCTTGGCTTTGTCGCTCCGCTGCCAACACTCGGTTCATGATCTCCTGTAGGTTTCCTGGGAAGATCAAGTCCTTCACGTCGGCTCGACGAATTGCAACGCCATAACCGTTCGCTGACTCAGTCACGTCCGAAAGGATGTCTTCGCTCAACCGGTTTCGGTTGGTGAGGATTTCTTCCAGATTCATCGAGGCCAGTGAGCGTCGCGCTGCCAATTGTACGTCGCTGTAGAGTCGATCTTCGAACTGATCCACCGTGTGGATGGCAGCCTTCGGGTCGGTCACCCGGAACTGCACCAAGATGCTGACCCGGATCGCGACCTTATCAGCGGTCAGGATTTCCTGCCCCTTGATCGTCAGTTCGCGTTCGCGGATATCGACCAGCACGCACTCGACCGTGGGCAGTTGCGTGAACCACCGCTTTCGCGGCGGGATCTTGTAACGGCCAGCTTCGAGCACCTTGGTGAGCTTGCCATCTTCGTAGTACAAGCCGCGGTGCGTGTCCTTGATAATGAACTCTTGCCCTGCACCAGTAATCATCATGCTGCACCTCCTTTCGATGCTTGCGTCTTTGCTGCTGTAGAAGGAGCCTCGGAGCGGAGCCGATATGGAGAACGAGCTTTCAGATCTGGTAGTTCTGAGCGTCCATTCCGAAAGGTGATCGCAGGAACCATATGGCCGCTCGCTCCTGACACCGCCGAGGCGTATTGATTTCGCTGGTGCTGACCCATGCACCAAGCTGGATGTCGCCAACAAATCACGTTTGTAAAGCGACCCATGAAAAACTCGCCCAGGAATCGAACCTGGTCCGACAGTTTCGAAGACTGCCATGCTGTCCAGCACACCCGCGAGTCGAATTGACTGATTAAGTTACAAGAGCAGCGCCTTTCTGCATCGAGCCACGTCGGCTTGGCAAATGGCTCCGCACCGAAGTGCGGAGCCATCGGTCAGTCGATGAACGCGACATGTCGCATTGCCATCGACTCGGTTACGGTATTCATCAGGACCTGATGCCATCCGTGGAGCACAATCGTCTTGTGATCAGGGTGGCGAACACGCCCACGGACGAAGACTGTTGGATTGTCCTTCCGTTTCTTTTGCCAAAGGTCCGTCCGGAACTTGAACCCGGTCTTCGTCCCTACCACAGACGCGTGCCGCCGCAACACTTACAGACCTTGCCAACGTGAGTGATCGCGGATGGAATCGAACCATCGATCTTCTGGTTGTCACCCAGACGTCTTTGCCGCTGGACCACGCGATCGTGTCTTGCTGGTTCGTTTCAATGACCGAGGTGGGAGTTGAACCCACAAAATCGCCGCGCTCTCGACACGGCCGCTTTGCCGGTTTGCGTACTCGGCCAGTTGGCCAGGAATAGCGGATCCGGGGGTCGCACCCGGCGGTCCGAGCTTATGAGGCTCAGCTGGGCCTGGCCCATCCGCGTCGTTGTTGTCGTCGAAGTACTGCAGGAGGGAATCGAACCCTCAAACACGAACGTTTGAAATTCGCCGCTTTGCCAGTTTGCGTACCGCAGCATGAAAGTTTGCCGAAGCGAAGTGGCTCAGGTGGGACTCGACCCCACAGCATCCCTGCGACCAACGCCGCGCGTTGGTGCCCGAGCCAAGGTGGTCTGCCAATTGCCTACCGAGCCGTGTCAGTGGAGCACCGGGGAATCGAACCCCGATCTTCTGCTTGCAAAACAGACGTCTTCCCGTTGGACGAGCGCCCCATAATGTTCGTTCATTTCATTGCCCAGAGCAGGAATCGAACCCGCAAACACTCGGTTTTAAATCGAGTCGCTCTGCCAATTGGCGTACCTGGGCGTCGCGGAAGTCTGAATAGTGAAGGGTGAAGTTTGAAATGGTTCGCGGCACTCGGCGATCTTTCACACTTCACTCTTCTAACTTCATACTTCCAAAGCACGTCCCCAAGGATTTGAACCCTGACAGGCTGGGTTGGAATCAGCCGTGCTACCGTTACACCAGAGACGCGTTACTGATCCTGCCAAGCGGAAGCCATGAGACTCGAACTCACAAGCGGATCGCTCCGCCACCTGTTTTCAAGACAGGCTCCCGGGCACCAACCGAAGGTTGGTCGCGGCCGGATGACTTCCATCAAGCGCTCCTGACGAGGATCGAACTCGCCGCAACCTGATCGACAATCAGGTTCCACCACCAGGTGGACTCAAGAGCGTTCACAAGCACACAGGGTGACCGATCGGAATTGAACCGATGTAGACTTCGTTCACAGCGAAGTTCCTGAAACCAATACACGCGCGGCCACAGCACCGGAGACTGGAATCAAACCAATGGACTCGCCCCGTACCAAGCAATACTGTTCAGGGCGAGGTGCAGCGACCAACAACTGCTACTCCGGCGTTTCATGGCTGAGTCAAAAGCACTCCGTCCGGGAATCGCACCCGATCTGCGAGCTTCAAAGGCTCGCGCCGCGTCTACGCACCGGAGAGAGTGTCCTGCGGGAATCGAACCCGCCTACTCGGATTGGAAGTCCGACGCCTCTGCCGATCGGCCAAAGACACACGCATTTGAGAAGCTCCGGCGGATGGACTCGAACCATCACTCGTCTCCTTAACAGGGAGCCGCCTTACCATTGGGCCACACCGGAGTTCGCAAGCGCCCAGCGGGAGTTGAACCCGCACTTCCGCCATGGCAAGGCAGCAGGCTACCGCTACATCATGGGCGCAAATTTGCATCACAACCAAATTGTCAAAGATCGAGTCAGGCCGAGGCCTGCTTAGAGCACCGAGCCGGAATTGAACCCGCATCACCCCGCTCGCGACGGAGGTATCTTGCCGTTAGAAGATCAGGGCTTGTTTCGTTACAGTGGGACCGGTGGGGATCGAACCCACATCTGCCGGTTTAAGAGACCGGTGCATTGCCTTGTCTGCCACAATCCCAAGTTATTGTCTTGCTTCAGTCGGCGTGGCGGAACCCGCGACCGTCGCCTTATAAGGACGCCGCTCTCACCCCTGAGCTACATGCCGAATGCGTAGCCGATGGGGCCGGAGAGGATCGAACTCTCACCAAACGGATTAAAAGTCCGTTATGCTGCCGGTTACACCACAGCCCCGATGTTCCATCGTGGCTATGCGTTTAAAACGAATCTTCATTTCGGACTCCTGAACTTCCAAAGTGGTAGCCCTGAGGATCGAACTCAGCGCGGCCCGCATATCAGACGGGAATGGGCGACCAGCCCTCGACTACCGTTAAGTAAGTCGGACACCTCGGAGTCGAACCGAGACCCTCCTGCTCCCAAAGCAGGCGTGCTCCCATCTGCACCTGTATCCGTTGTTGTGTTTGCGTTCAGTAGTCCGTGCGGGAGTCGAACCCTGCCTGTCTGGCGTGAAAAACCAGTGACCTCACCCGAAGTCGAACGGACCATTTCGTTTTCGTCGTT
>CALELC010000641.1 GCA_937904535.1 uncultured Planctomycetaceae bacterium | reverse complement strand
CCCGAGCCCAAGCCGCTCGCCGTCCAAGCCAATGGCGGCCCGTCGGCTTGCCAAGTGCTGAACAAACCGGTTTCTGCAGAGCGGTTGCTGCGATCAGGCCCTCTCCACTGCGGCCAGTCTTCAGCCCCAGCCAAATAGGGTGTCAGCAGTGTTAACAGCAGGGCAGCAACGCAGCAGCGGGAGTAGCAAAGCTTCATCAAAAGTTCTCACAGCGAGTGCGAAAGGGAGTGATCAGGCGGCAGGTAGCCGTTACCACGCTCAGATCAGACACCCGCGAGTTTAACGCTTGGGCAGCTGACATGCCGCAATGAGGCATTCGATGTCCTTGCAACGGTTGTTCGCGCGGTCATTTGATTTGGATCGGCCTGCCCAGTTCCTAGGCAATCACCTTTATATCTGCTTAGAAAGAGCGTCGCCCACGACCGAACGACGTCGCCCACTCGATTTTTTTCGCCGATATTTGACAGTGATTTCAATCCGTCGGCAGCGGGAAAACGAACGATTTTGCCAGCCGTTCGGACGGTGCTAGTGGCCGCACGAGAAGCCGCTGGCGCCTCATTTGCAACTCCAATTTCGTCTGCTTAGCGACGCGGCAGGCCGATGAGATTGCCCTGTCGCGACTTTTCCAACCAGGCGTTGCGCTCGGTGCCTTCCGTACTGAGCCACGCCGTATTGAATCGTGTACTGAACCGGCTTGTGATGGATCTCGCACTCAGCAATCGACCAGTGGGAGGCGGCAATTTGATGGCCCCTCTGGGCTCGATTGCCATGGCGAGGCTGGACCTCGTGTTTCTCGAGTCTCCGCGTCCAGGGACTCCATCGGATTCTCAGATCCGTACGGAGACAATCAAGTTCGGCGACGACGGGGGCGCTGTGATCGCTCGCCGCCGACCCGATCTGCTGCTCGTACGCGTCGACATCTCGTCCGCGTCCGACTCCCACGAGGGCTCGCCACCGCCGATGGTGTCTCAGCCGTCCGCTGAACGTGCGGATGAAATGCCTGGCAGGCCACTGAGCGACACGCTCAGAGCCGAGTTCGCTGCACTACGGGGACACGACCGGTACCTACCGCTGATTGTAACCTTACCCGCTGAGGTGCAAGCCAGTGAGTGGGTCGTCGCGGCAATCGAGGCCGGAGCCACCGATGTCGTTTCGGCTGCAGCTCCCGCCGATCAGTTGCGTGAGCGGATTCGCTTGGCGATCGAGCGAAGGCGTCTGCAAAGGCGCCCCACGATTCGCACGACTCAGCCATCACCCAATTCTGACCCGGCCGCTGATTCACCCGCACGAGCGATCATCGGCAGCAGCGAGGTCATGCTCAGCATCCTCTGCCGCGTTGCCCAGTTTGCGCTCGATCCAGCGCCCATGCTGGTCCATGGCGAGCCGGGAACCGGCAAGTCGCTGCTTGCGCTCACGCTGCTGCGCCAGGCTCGACCGACTCCAGAGCGGCCGCTGATCGTTGACTGCGGCCAGTTTGCGGCAGAGATGCTGGACCGGTTGCTATTCGATGATGCCTCCGGACGTGTGCAACTTCGCGATGAGTTTTCCGGCCAGTCGCTGATTCTGGAAAATGTCGACCAGGCAGACAGTCGGGTGCAGCGGCGACTGCTTGCCGCAATCCGCTCCCAGGATGCCTTGCTCGGGCCCCCTCAGACACCTGAATCGTCGCCCTCGCTACCAATGCTGGTGATGACCTGCTCGACGCCGGTCGATGTCGCACGGCATAACCCCGTCGCTGGCGAGCGAACCTGCGGAATGATCGACGAGTTGTTGTTCGAGCTTTCCGGATATGCCATCGAAATGCCGCCGCTGCGGAACCGCGGCAACGATGTTCGCAAGCTGATCGAGCACTTCATCCGCAGCCTCACGGGCACCGCACCGGTTGATGAAACCGGCGGTGACCACCGGATCACCGAAGACGCGAAGTCCGCGCTGGTGAGTTATCACTGGCCAGGCAATGTCACGCAGCTGCGGAGCGTGCTGGCATCCGAACTGCGGCTCGGAGGCGGCACGATTGCGCTCAATGATCGCTTGGCACGCTTGCTGGGCAGCCGTGGCCAAGGCCCCCAGCTCAAGCCTGTGGAACCGTTGCCATCTCGTCCGATTTCGCTGCCAAGCGAACCGCAGCCGCAGGAGTTAAATTCGCCAGCAGCCTGGGCGACGACGGTCGAGCGATTTGTGGCCAACGCCGCGACCAGCGATGAGCCGCCGGCCCTGTACGGCGAGACGATTCACGAGGTTGAGGCGGGGCTGATCTCTGCTGTACTAGAGAAAACGCAAGGCAATCTCGCGCAGGCCGCGCGCTTGCTGGGGATCACGCGCGTCAGCCTCCGCCGCAAAATCCACTCACTCGGCCTGCAGATCCCTGGGCGAACTCCAAACCAACCGGAAACAACCGGGGAAGCGACCGACTGCCCCAGGGCTGACGCGAACTAACACTATTCGCTCAGGGCTGTGCGATGAGCCGGTAGCGAATCGTTGCCGGTTCGATCCGCGTGATTGTCAAGTTCGGCGGATGTTGAATCTCCTGAGCGTCCACCGTGACCTCGCCGTACCCACGAGTGGCAGCCGACAGGTCCAGCGACACCTTCAGGTTTTCTGGCTCAAGCAAACTGAACGCTGATTCCCGTCCCGATAACGTGACCTGCGCCTTGACGGGCTGCGAGCCGTCGAGGCTGAGTTGTTCGGCGACATTGCGGTATTCGATCGGCACTTCAAAGGACCGTTCAACCAATTCCGGCTGATACGCCAGAAGCGCCCAGCCGATGCAGGCAAGCACGACCGCCAAGATCTTCATGGCCCAGTTCTTGGTCCACCGCCGCGGTTTCCGGGGCGTATCCAGGTGCCGGTGGTGTCCAATCAACAACCAGCGGTCGATGCGGTTTCGCAATTCCTCAGGCGAGTCCACGCCGACCAGCCGACCATCTTCGGCAACACTGACGGTCCCGCGTTCTTCCGACACGACCATCACCAGCGCGTCGGTCCGCTCCGACAGCCCTAATGCCGCGCTGTGCCGTGTGCCTCGGCCGCTGATATGGGCCAGGTTCTTGGAGAGTGGCAGGTGGGCGCCAAAACATTTGACACGCCAATCCTCGATGATCACTGCACCGTCGTGACCGGGTGAATGAGGATCAAACAGGCTGCACAGCAGCGGCACACTGAACCGACCGCCAAGCCGGATGCCGCCCTCGGTGTGGGCGTCAACCGGCTCTCGACCGACCAGCACCAGCAACGCTCCAATCCGCGACGCCGCGAGGTCAAACAAGGCCCCCACCAACGCATCCAGTTCAGCCGAACTGGCCGTTGGTTGCTGCTTGGAGCGAAACCACCAAGACGAGCGCCGCCCGAGCGTCCGCCGCAGGTCGTCCTGGAACAAGATGATCAAACCGATCAGGACGACGGTGAACAGCCCATGAAAGATCATCGACGTCAGGTACAGCTGAAACGTCTGGGCGGCCAGATAAACCGCTGCAACGACCGGGGCGCCGACGAGCACCGTCAACGACGCCGTTCGCCGCAGCCACACCAACAAGCCGTACAGCATCACCGACACGATCAGGATGTCGATCGCGTCGGCGACACGAATATTTTGAAGCAGGTCGGGCAACATCGGCTGGATTCAGTTCAACTGCAGCGTGAAAGGAACGCACAGCGGCATCGATGCGTTTCCGAAGCGTGTTCACTGAAAACCGAGTTACCGTCCGCTTGGACGTCAGACAACCGTTGCCGGTTCGCTGACGAACACCTGCATCGAATGGGGCACCAACTGTACCAAGCGATTGCTCGGCGGTTTGGGGCCGTTCAACTGCGGAAAGATGTCCAACGGTGATTCCGCAGCGGTATCGATGAACTTAGTCCAGTTCATTTCCCGAGCGATCTGCGGCAAGGTGTACGTCCGCGCCGCACCGGTGCTGTTGAACAACATCAGCACATCGCGTCCGAGTCCCTCGGGGTCATCGATTTTACCCGGCGCGGCGATGTAGACCATCATCGCCAACTCACCTTGGCTCCAGTTCAGCGGCGTCCCATCGGGGGCATACCAGGACACGTCGGGGACGAGCCGGCCTTCGACCTGCTGACCGGTCAAAAACGACGTTCGACGGACCGTCGGTTGCGCTCGGCGGAAAGCGATCAAGCTTTGGGTAAAACGCAGCATCTCTGCGTTCTTCTCGACAAGCTTCCAGTCGAACCAACTGATCTCATTGTCTTGGCAATAGGCGTTGTTGTTGCCTTTCTGCGTCCGCTGGACTTCGTCTCCGCTGACCAGCATCGGCACGCCCTGGCTGAGCATCAAGGTGGTCAGCATGTTCTTGATCTGGCGATTGCGGACATCCAAGATGACTTTGCGACGGGTCGGACCCTCAACACCGTAGTTGTCACTGATGTTGTGGTTCTCGCCGTCGCGGTTGTCCTCGCCGTTGGCCAGATTGTGCTTTTCTTTGTAGGACACCAGGTCGTTGAGCGTGAAGCCATCGTGACTGGTGATGAAATTGATGCTGCTCGATGGCATCCGGCCGGAATGGTGGTACAGATCGCTGCTGCCGGCCAGACGTGTTGCCAGCGCGCCGAGCGTCCCGCTGTCCCCGCGCCAGAACGCCCGCACATCGTCACGGTAGCGTCCGTTCCATTCGGCCCACCGCGAATTGCCAAATGACCCCACTTGGTAGGCACCGGCGGCATCCCAGGCTTCGGCAATGATCTTGGTGTCAGCCAGCAACGGATCCTCCGCGATCAGTTCCACCATCGGTGGATTGGGAACCAGATTGCCGGCCCGGTCGCGGCTGAGAATACTCGCCAAATCGAATCGGAAGCCGTCGATATGGTAGTTGTGGACCCAGCTTCGCAGACAGTGGAAGATCATCTCGCGGACGACGGGATGGTTACCGTTGACCGTGTTGCCACAGCCGCTGTAGTTGCTGTAGTGCCGGCCTTCGCTAAGGATGTAGTAAACCTGGTTTTCCAGTCCCTTGAAGGACAGGGTCGGGCCGTTTTCGTTGCCTTCGCAGGTGTGGTTAAACACCACATCGAGGATCACCTCGATTCCGGCAGCGTGGAGTTCTTTGACCATCGTCTTGAACTCGTTGACCTGCGCCCCCGGGGCAGCGCTGCTGGCGTAGCCACGATGCGGCGCAAAAAACGCCATCGGGTCGTAACCCCAGTAGTTCGGCCGTGGAAGCTTTTCGCCGTGGATCCCGCGGATCGGGAACTCGTGCACCGGCATCAGTTCAACCGCGGTGACGCCGAGCGACTTCAGATAAGGAATCTTCTCGATCACCCCGAGGTACGTTCCCGGGTGCTCGGCTCCCGAGTGCCGCCCTCGGGTGAACCCGCGGACGTGCAGTTCGTAGAGGACCGTGTCCGTCCAGGCCGTG
>CALELC010000640.1 GCA_937904535.1 uncultured Planctomycetaceae bacterium | reverse complement strand
GATCCGCCACATCGCCTCGACGTAGTCTTTGGCGTAGCCCCAGTCACGTTTCGCATCGATGTTGCCCAAATACAGCTTCTTCTGCAGGCCGACTTTGATGCGCCCGGCTGCCCGAGTGATTTTACGAGTGACGAAGGTCTCACCACGGCGTTCGGATTCGTGGTTAAACAAAATCCCGTTCGAGGCAAACAGGTCATAGCCTCGGCGATAGTTGACCGTCTGGTGGAACGCAAACACCTTCGCACAGGCATAAGGCGACTGCGGATTGAACGGTGTGGTTTCACGCTGGGGCGTTTCCAGCACATCGCCGTACATCTCGCTGCTGCTGGCCTGATAAACGCGAACAGGCCGCGTCTTGTTGAGCAACCGTGCAGCTTCGAGCACGTTCAGCGCTCCCACACCCACAGCCTGAAGCGTGTACACCGGTTGATCAAACGACACCCGCACGTGGCTTTGAGCACCGAGGTTGTAGATCTCGTCGGGCTGCAGGTCCATGACCAGGTTTGTCAGCGCCTGACCATCGGTGAGGTCGCCGTAATGCAACAGCAAGCTCGGGTTGCCATGGATGTCCTGGTACAAGTGATCAATCCGGCCGGTCGAGAACGAGCTGCTGCGACGCACCAACCCGTGCACGGTGTAGCCCTTCTCGAGCAGCAGCTCCGCGAGGTAGCTGCCGTCTTGTCCCGTGATGCCGGTGATCAATGCCGATTTGGTCATGAAACTCTAATAAGCTTGTGGTTCAGGAATGGGTCAGGTGCGAAACGGTGGTCCAACACTACACCAATCTTAATTGGCCGCGCCGAACTTCATCTAAGAAAGCCTCATACGTCTGCCGTAAGCCTTCGTCGAGGTCGATCTTATGTCGCCAACCGGTTTGGTGCAGTCGCGAAACATCGGAACACTTCACCGGCGTACCGTCGGGACGGGAGGGATCGGTCAGGATTTCACCTTCGAAACCGACAACGGCTGCGATCTTGTGTGCCAGCTCGAGAATCGACAGATCCTTGCCGGTGCCGATGTTGATCCAATCCGGTGGTTCAGGCAGGTCGAGTAGATGCACCAGCGCGTCGGCTAGGTCGTCGACGTGCAAGAACTCACGCCGCGCCGTGCCGGTTCCCCAGATGGTGACCGCCGGGGCGTCTGTTTCGGCAGCCTCGTGAAAACGCCGCAATAAGGCCGGCAACACGTGCGAATGTTCGCCGTGATAGTTGTCGCCCGGACCGTACAGATTGGTCGGCATGGCACTGGTGAACGCCACACCATACTGGCGGCGATAGTATTGGCAGAGTTTCAAACCCGCGATCTTGGCAATCGCATAGGCTTCGTTTGTCGATTCGAGCGGACCGGTTAACAACGCTTCTTCGCGCATCGGCTGCGGGCAATCCCGTGGATAGATGCACGTGCTGCCGAGAAACAAAAATCGGTTCACCGAGTGCTCAAAGGCCGAGGTGATGGCATTGATCGCCATCGTCGCGTTCTCGGTCAGAAACTGCACGGGATACGAGTTGTTGGCGACGATGCCGCCCACCTTGGCGGCAGCAAAGATCACCACGTCCGGGCGGTTTGCAGCGAAGTAGCGGTCGACGGCCGCACGATCCATCAAGTCCAATTCGCCACGATGGGCGGTCAGGACATCAGCTTGATCGGCCAACCGGCGACAGAGCGCCGAGCCGACCATGCCGCGGTGACCAGCGATAAATATGCGTTTTCGGGAGGGTTTCATAGTTGTAAGGTTAGCCTCGTTAGCGTTTTTGCCAACTGATCACGGACGGAATAGACAATAAATACTCGATCCGCGGTACCAAATGCGAGATCGCATGGGCTTCACGCGCCAACCGCCGGGCTGCCTGCACCCTTGAACGGGTGGCTGTGGAATTGTGTTTCACGTTGCGGATTCGCTGAGCGAGCGAACCGACGTCTGCTCCTGGGGTTGCATCAAACACCGCTAGGTAGTTGCGTCCCCGAATATCCGGCTGCTGCGGCAGCGAACCGAGCGAACGAACCACATCGAGCGAACGGGCGATCACCGGAGTGCCGAGCGCCATCGCCTCCAGCATCACGTTGGGAAACCCCTCAAAGTGCGAGGGCAAACAGAGTGCGTCGGCGGCGGCGATCCATGGAGCAGGCTGAGCGACGTGTCCCCAAAAACGAACCTTTGCACCGAGTCCCCGTGACTGCACCTGCTGTTCGAGCGATCCACGCAACTCCCCATCGCCAATCATCCAGAGATAGGGCAACGGCTCCTCAGGATAGTGCTGCCTCAGCCAATCGAGCGCTTCGATCAAGGTTGCCTGTCCCTTTTCCACAGACATTCGGCCGACACACGCGATCGTCCAGCCGCGATCTCGTGGCGGAGCCGGTGTGGCAGCCACCACGGCATCGAGTGCGGCCGCGTCGACGGGGTTAGGAATCACCCGAATCCGCCGCCGCGGCAGATCGTAATACCGGGCTGCATCGCGCGCTGTTGGCCGACTGACTGCGACGACCGCGGCAGCGGCTGCGTAAGCCGCCCGCAATCGGCGGCGTTTGATGGCGAGAAATCTGCCACCCAACAGCGGAACAATTCGACTTGGAGGACTGACGATCGTTGACACGCGTGGCACGCCAACCCGAGCAGCCGCGGGGGCTGCGATCAGCGTCATCAGAAACGTGCGGTCGTAGATCACATCGATCTGCCGCTCCTGCAGCACCTGCACCAGATGGCAGACCTGTGCGCGGTGAATCTTGCCGGGCCAATTGATATTCCGCCGCAACCGCAGCAGCGGTGCTAGCCAGCGCCAAGCATGGTTGCGTCGTTCCGTGCGAATGCTGCTCCGGTTGTTTTGCGTCGATAATCCCGCCTCACCTCTGTCCCCACCCAAGCCGGACTTCCAATCCGTGGAGTTTTCGGCCACATCCGCCTCGGCCGCACCATCAGCGGCCACGCTCAAATCATCAAAACTGTGTACCGGAACATCGCCGGGGATTTGGTTGAGCAGAGAACCGCTGCGTCGCAGCAAGTACAGCTCCGGCCGAAAACGGGTGCGATCAAGATGCTTGAGCAACAGCAGAATCTGTTGCTCGCTCCCCCCACCCTCCAGGGAAGCGATCATCAGTAACACACGAATAGGACGGCTGGGCAAGCTGTGCTGATCAAGAAGACAGTGCGAGTTGATCTTATTTACCAAATTAGGTCCGGTGGTAACGCGTTGGCAAGCTTGGATCAGCGCAGCCGCTGCCGTGGTCCGATGCAGGAGTATGACGGCCGCTCCGCCTCCGGCTTCCTCCTATCCAGCGTACGGTTTTTCAGGATGCGACGACTTCGTCTGAGAGTACTTTATTGGCCAACGCTTGCCAGCGCGACAGTTGCCGCGATGGTCTGGGGTAGCGGTTCGCTCGAACAGCATTTCGGGCTGCTCGCAGGCAAGTTGGGAATGGGAGGGGTTGCGGACACTGCCAGCCTAGAGGGCGTCGATTCTGCTGAGTATGCGGCTAACGATTGGGCAGAGATCCGCGGGCAATTTGAGGATCAGCCCGCCGCGCCGGCAGTATTTCCGCGCACGCTGATGAGTGATCCAGAACGCGCGGCCGCCTTGCGTGCCTCCGTTACCGCCGTCACCCCGCGCGAAGCCGATGGCACGAGTCGCTGGAGTGGCAGCTCGCACCGTGGAGTCGCGGCTCGCGCGGCCATGCTCGCGGAGACCCCGCTGGCGTCAGCCGAGCTCCGCGCCCCCCGGCGACAGGTTGACCAAGAGTTGGCAGGGCTCGAGCGCGAGTTTTCGAGTCAGAATCCCGCGACTCTGCACCTCGTATCGGCCACGCTCCAGGTGGAGCACTCGGCCGCTGTGAGCATCGATGGCAGTCGAGCGTCGATCACGGATGCGGAAGGCGGCGCGGCAACGGGGCTAGCGGCGGGCTTGCGTGGGCGGCACGGGATCGGCAGCGGTTGGCCAGAGGCTCCCCAGCTCGCCGCAGCGCTCCGGCAAATCTCGGTCGTCGCCAGTACTCCTCGCAGTGCAACCTTGTTGGTGAAGCG
>CALELC010000639.1 GCA_937904535.1 uncultured Planctomycetaceae bacterium | reverse complement strand
ACGGAGACGTTTGGCCAAGGCGGAATGGGGATCGTGTTCCGCGCCCACGACCCGATGATCGAACGGGATGTGGCGATCAAGCTGCTGCCCGAGGAACTCGCGGAAGATGAGCGGTCGCTCAGTCGGTTCCTGGCGGAAGCCAAAGCGGCTGGCCGTCTCAATCATCCGAACGTGGTGTCGATCTATGAAATCGGCCAAGAGGGAGAAGCCTATTATCTGGTGATGGAATTGATCACCGGCGGCAGCATCTCCGCGGGATTGGAAGGCCAGCGTGCCTATTCGGTGCTCGAAGCCACGCGGATCATGATCGATGCCTGCAAGGGACTGGCCGCCGCGCACGAGGTCGGTCTGATTCACCGCGACATCAAACCGGCGAACCTGCTCAAGGCCGCGGATGGTTCGGTCAAAATCACCGACTTTGGATTGGCCAAGACCGTCTCGTCCCGCACCTATGAGATGACTCAGGCCGGGACCGTCGTCGGTACGCCGTATTTCATGAGTCCCGAGCAGTGTGAAGGCCGAGCGGTCGACGCTCGCAGCGACCTCTATTCGCTCGGGGCCACCTATTACACGCTGCTGACCGGCAAGAACCCGTACGAAGGGTCCGACAGCGTGCTGCAGATCATGTTTCAGCACTGCCGAGGTGAGATCCCGGACCCGCGGGTCGAGAACCGTTCGGTCCCGAAGGCCTGCGCTGCGATTATCGAGCGAGCGATGGCCAAAGCGCCAGAAGATCGCTACCAATCGGCCGATGACATGCTCGCCGATCTGCAAGCGGTTGCCGCCACGCTCTCGGGCGAAGTCCCCATCGATCTGCCGAGTCAGTCCACTTCGGCTCCCGTCGCCGCCGCACTGGAAGCGGCGGCAGCGCTCATGCCGTCGGAATCGACTCGGCGAGTCTGGCAGGGAGCGATCATCGGAGCCGTGGGCACAGTGATTCTGGGCATCGTGTGGATGGGGTTCGCCGCTTGGCGACCAGCACCACTCGCCGATGCACCTGAGTTGCCGGCGGCCGTGGCGACTCCGCCGCTGGTGCCGATCAAGGTGGGAGTGTTGCACTCGACCAGCGGCACGATGGCGGTCAGCGAAACTGTGGTGCTCGATGCGACGCTGCTGGCGATCGAGGAAATCAATGCTGCCGGTGGCTTACAGGGCCGGCAGATTGAACCGGTGGTGCTAGACGGTCGCTCGGATCCGGCCACCTTCGCCCGTCAGGCGGAGCGGCTAATCTTGGAAGAGCAAGTCGTCACGATCTTTGGCTGCTGGACATCGGACAGCCGCAAAGCGGTCAAAGATGTGGTCGAAGAACAGGACCATCTGCTGGTCTATCCGCTGCAGTACGAAGGCATCGAGGAGTCGCCCAATGTCATCTATATGGGGGCGACTCCCAATCAGCAGATCATTCCCGCGGTCGACTGGGCGATGACGGCGCTGAACCGCAAGCGATTTTTCTTGGTCGGGTCGGATTACGTTTTCCCGCGAGTGGCCAACGCAATCATCAGCGACTTCTTGGCCAGCAAAGGGGGCGAAGTCGTGGGCGAGGTGTACTTGCCGCGGGGAACCCAGAACATGGCCAGCGTGGTTGAGCAAATCACCACAGCCAAGCCGGACATGATCCTCAACACCATCAATGGAGACTCCAACACGGCGTTCTTCCGCAGCCTCCGCGAGGCGGGAATCACGCCGGCGATCGTCCCCAGCATGTCCTTCAGCGTTGCCGAACAGGAACTCCGCAGCCTGGACATCAACACGATGCAAGACGATTACGCTGCCTGGACCTACTTCCAGGCAGTGGACACGCCGGAGAACGCGGCGTTCCTTCAGCGATTTCGTGCCAAGTTCCCTCAGCACGTCGTTTCCGATCCGATGGAGTCGGCGTACGTGGGCGTGAAACTTTGGGCCCAGGCGGTGGCGGAGGTCGACCAAGTCGAACCGGCAAAAATCCGCCGCACGATGCTCACCCAGCGTTTCAACGCTCCGGGCGGTCCGATCCGCATCGACGCCGATACGCAGCACTGCTTCAAGACTCCGATGGTCGGCCAAATCGGAGACGATGGCCAATTCCAGATCGTCTGGGCGGCCCCCGCTCCGGTTCGTCCCCAGCCGTTCCCGGCAACCCGGCCCGCGGCGGATTGGAAGGCGTTGCTGCACGATCTGTACACGGGCTGGGGTGACCGCTGGGCGGCACCCTAGCCGGACGGCGACCGCACCGCGGTGGAACGATTCCTAGACGACTGGGATTGACGCCGGACTGCGGCTCGATTTACCCAGCATGGCGGTAAAGCGTGCTTGTGCCGGACGGTCTCAGTAAGGATCTGGGAACAGGTGGGAGATTTTTTCCGATTTTGTGGATTAATCCGAGCCTAACGTCCGAATAAAGCAAAGATGTTTTCCCGCGGTCCTGGGGAGACGGCGCCTCCCGTGCCGGAAGCAATCGGCTTCACCGTCCCAAGATCGCCTGCCGGAAATACCGAGGATTCGCACGGATGCATAGCAAAACACGTCACTTGGTTAACTCGCGGCCCGCGCGCCGCCTGGCCGTGGCCGCGGTCTGTTTATCGACCGCAATCACCACCGGCGGATGTCGCTCGGCCACGCCAAGCTGGAGTAGTTTTGGTTTCAAGCGTGAGCCCTCGCCTGACACCATCGCCGGAATGGGCCCGACCACAACCTACCCGCTCTCGCCTTCGGCGACAGCCACTCCCAACCCGATCACATCGATCGCCGCTTCGCCCGCCGGGGCGCAGCCTCAGACTTCGCAGCTAGCCGCGAACCCGACAGCTCAACCAGCCGGTGTCACGCCTGCCGGAGCCAGTTCGCCTACGACCCATCCGGGTGCCGCAGTCGCCAACGGTTATCCCGGCTATGCAGCCGCTGGCCAATCAGCCGCAACCGCGGTGCCCTCAGCCACTCAGTCAACTCCTGGCAGTTTCCCGTCTCCAGCGACGCCGACGACTGCGCCGACCTACGCCACGACTCCACCGGCTTCGCAGCCCAGCAAGTCCAACTATGCTGCGGTCGGCTATCCGCTGCCCGGCTCACACAGCACCGCCACACCCGCTCCGACCGCCACGCCACCGGCTACCGTGCCACCGGCAGCGGCACCGAGCTTCGTCCCGCCCACGGCGACAGCGCCCTCGCTGGCTGCTAAGCCTGCCGCCACGACCCCGGCGGTGACACCCGAGGCAACCGTTCAGAACACACCGGGCATCTCCACGCCCCCCTCGCTCGCTGGCGGCTTTGCGATGCCACCGAACGCCTCGATCGCACCTTCCACCGGACCAGGATCGGCAGGCGGATTCGTGATGCCCAACCTGGGAGTGGCTGCGGCCGAGCCTGACGCGAAAACTGCGGCCGCCACCCCCGCACCGGCGCCCACTCCGACGATGCCCGGAACCGTGGCACCCGTCAGCGGCTACGCCCCCGGCAGCACTTCCGGCGCAACTAGCTATCCAGCCACTCAAGCCGGCTCGGACACCGAAAGCGACGGCGGCTCGTTCTACCGCTGATCAAATGCTGCCTTCGGTTTAAATGGCCGCCTACCAACCGGCGGCACGCCAAGCATGTCCACCGCAATCAGGTCGCATCGCGAAGGCTGACGCAGCTTTCGCGGGCGACGATGATGTGATCGAGCACCTGAATCCCAATCAGCTTGCCAGCTTCGGTAAGCCGATTGGTGACCTGGCGATCTTCCAGGCTTGGTGTCGGATCACCGCTGGGGTGATTGTGCACCAGCAGAACCGCTGACGCCGCGTCGCGAATCGCCGGGCGAAACACTTCGCGCGGATGAACCAAACTGGCGTCGAGCGTGCCGACCGTAATCCGGTGCGTCGCGATCGGTTTGTGCTTGGTGTCGAGCGTGACGATGTGGAACTCTTCTTGGACCGCATCCTGAGCCAGACTGGCGAATCGGTCGGCACAGAAAGCCGTCGCCGTAGCGCTGCTGGTGATCCGCAGTGCGGTGCGTGCCTGCGGCCCTTCCGCTCGGGCGATGCGGCGTCCCAGTTCAATCCCGGCCATGATCTGGCTGTAGCTGACCGCGTTGACGGCCAAGCTGATGGCCCGTAGATCTTGTTTGCTGCTGGTGCGGAGCCGCTGCAGTTCTCCAGCAAACCGGTTGGCCACCTTACGCCCAGCGGCCACAGCCGACTCGCCCCGCACCCCAACACGGATCAGGACCGCCAGCAGATCGGCCGTGCTGAGCGTCTCGGCCCCGTCGCGCAGCAGCCGCTCGCGCGGCCGCTCCTCCAGCGGCGTCTGGGTCACTTGCTCTGCGTGAATCTGGCGATCGATCCACTGCTGTGGCTCAAAGCGTTGGGGCGACGGCGGCCAACGATAGCGGGTCTGTTTTTCCTGGTCATACCGCTGCAGCATGCCCTCGCGCACCAGTTGCGCGAGCGTCTGGCTGACGAACTGCGGAGTGACCTCCGAGCATCGCTGTTTGGCTTCCGCCGAGGAGAAATCCGGCAGCGGCGTGAGCGCCCCGAGCACGACTTCCAACTTCATTCGCCGCTGTGCACTCATGCTGCCCCTCGCCTGCACGTGGAACCGGGTGCCGGGCCTGGACGCTCACCGGCAACCGAGCATCACAAGCCTACACCTACATGGGGGGACCGATCAAGCTGCGCAAGTGAAGGCCAAGAGCCAGGAGCCAGGTGCCAGGTGCCAGGTGCCGGGAGACGGGAGACAGGAGACGGGAGACGGGAGACAGGAGACGGGAGACGGGAGACGGGAGACGGGAGACGGGAGACGGGATACGGGAGAAAAACGGTCCAGCGCGATTTGGAAAGGGGGCGGTTCCTCAGCACGAGCGTCTTTTGGAAAGGTGTAACGGCTGCGGCATTTGTAGTGCGGGGGGTTCGGAATCTTTGGCCGGGTTGTAACGATTCCTTGCATCCACCCGAATACTCCGTCCGAAACGATTTTTTGTCCGGTGGTGCGTCCGCATCGACTTCGACAACTGCTTACCTACAAAACTCAAATGACTGGGCTACGGAAGTTCGCCTTCAGTAGCCGGGCTCGTTCGGAAGGATTCGACGATGAACCGATGGCTTTGGATGGCGTCCATGGCGATACTCTTGACCAGCACGACCGGCTGCCTGCGTCACCACACCCGCAGCGGCTGCCAGAGCGGGGCATGCAATAGCTGCAATTCGTGCAATTCCTGCGGCGGTGGGGGACTGCTTGGCAAGCTTGGCCACAACTGCCGCACCGGCTGCACCCCCGGCCCGATCGGCTGGCAACAAGGCGGCTTGAACTACAGCAGTCATCTCTGCCCGCACGGCGGCACCGCCGGACATCCCGGGCCGTTCCACGGCGCCCATGCGCTGGGTCACGGTACGGCGACGGGCCTGCCGCACGGCCCCGGAATCCTGCCGGGTCATCAAGCGGCTCACCAATTGCAGAATCAGCCGTTTGCCGCAGGACCGGCCACCGGCGCCGTAGCTTACCCCTACTACACGCATCGCGGACCGCGCGACTTCCTGCTCGACAACCCGCCGACGATCGGACGCTAGACCGTCTGCCAGCGGTGAACCTACGATCGCCGATTGCGGTCGTTAGAGAATCGGCGGACCGGCAACTCGCTCGCCGGTCCGTCGCGGGGGCCAGCCGATCGACAGAATCGGCGAGTCCTGTTATCAAAAAAGATCCGGACCTTTCGACCGAGGTTATGTGAGCTTCAACTGTGGCCTCTGATTTTCGCCTCAAAGAGCAGCTTCCTGAGCTAACTCAACGGATCGTCGCGACCTACACCCCCGATGACGGCATGAATCATCTGGGGCACTGTCCGCTGCCCAGCTACGAGGAGGTGATTGAGGCGATGTTGGACCTCAAGGACCTGCTCTATCCCGGTTATCGCCGCCGCGTCGGTCTGCATGCGGGCAACATTGTCTATCATGTCGGCAGCTTGATCGATTCGCTGCACGACCGCCTGACGGTGCAGATCGGTCGGGCGCTGCGGCATGAGGATCGCGTCACGCACCGTCACAGCGATTGCGAATCGGACATCGACTTCGAGGCCAAGGGCCAAGCGATGACGATGGAGTTGCTCAAGCGGATCCCCGACCTGCGAAAGACGCTCGGCACCGACCTGCAAGCGGCGTTCGACGGCGACCCGGCTTGCCGCACGACCGACGAGATCGTGTTCTGCTACCCCGGCTTTGCCGCGATCACGGTCTACCGGATCGCCCATGCGCTGCTGGAACTGGGTGTCCCCTTTATTCCGCGGATGCTGACCGAGTGGGCCCACAAGCAGACCGGGATCGACATCCATCCCGGAGCGGAAATCGGAGATTACTTCTTCATTGATCACGGCACCGGCGTGGTGATCGGCGAGACCTGCCAGATCGGCCGCCACGTGAAGCTCTATCAAGGGGTGACCCTCGGCGCGCTGAGTTTTCCCACCGATGCCGATGGACAACTGGTGCGTGGCCACAAACGCCACCCGACGATCGAAGATCGCGTGGTGATTTATGCCAACGCCACCGTCCTCGGCGGCCGCACCGTGATCGGTCACGACAGCGTGATCGGGTCGAGCGTGTGGGTGACCCGCAGCGTCTCGCCGCTGACGACGGTCACGCTGGAAAAGCCGCAGTTGCGGGTCCGCAACGCCAGCAGCGACGCGGAAGTGCTGGACGGCGAACTCAATTTCCAGATTTGATGCTGTTGCGGCCGTGCCGCGCCCGCGACCCCACTTCGCTTTCAGCACCCGCGTTTCCACGGGCCGCCGCCGTCGGCTTCACACTGTGACCGGCTGAGCGTCCGCGGTAATATTTTGGGACTCCTCCTAGAGTCCCGGCCGGTATCTGTTCGGGCTCTTCCCACCGCCTGTAGTGGAGCCCCTGCTGTGCCGCGCGTCTCTGATGATTCTCTGGTCGACTCGATCCGTCTGTATCGCGAGACGCTCGTCGCGCTGCGCGGCCTGTATCTCGACAGCGCGAAGCTGCTCGGCGGCTCCTATGGTTGGCTAGCCGGAGCTGGCAATCCCGACGCCGCTGCAGTCGCCGCGCAAATGGACGACCTGCACCGCGGCTTGGTGATGAAGCTGTTCGCCACCGCAGCCGGCGGGCTGGCCAGCGATGGCATGCACCAGCGGCAGCTCGGCCGCGTGACGCTCGAGCACATCTGGGGCGGCCCGGTGATGGGCTCGCGGCTACGCGAAGCGATTGCGTGGCTGCTGCAGGAAGGCGAAGCACTCGACTGGACAGAGTTGGTGCGACCATTTCATGAGTTGCCGCAGTTGCGACAGCAGTGGGGCCAACTCGAAACGCTGGTGATGCGCGCCGCGACGCTGCTGGCGACGGCCGATGGCGACCGCAGTGCCGGCGACAACGCGCGGCTCGAAGCCATGCTGCGGCAGATCGATGCTTGGGTGGAGGCCCTCCCGTCAGAAGCACCGGCCGAACCCAATGACCCGCGCGATGCGCTGCGGTGGCTGCGTGAAGAAGCCCGGCGGCTGCGGCAAGGCCAAGCGGAATCGCCGAGCGTCCCTGCCCGACCCATCGCGACCGACGATGCTCAACCACCAGCCGGCCTCGATAACCCGCCGACGGCAACACCGACCGCCGCAACCACTCCGCCAGCGACTGCGACCGCGGGCGCTGATGCGCCGCCCGAGGACACGCGCACGTCGCAGGAGCGGTTAGCAGACGCGCACCAGAAGCTCGATGAACTCATCGGTCTGGGGACGATCAAGGAGTCGATCCAGACGCTGACCAACTTTCTCAAGATGCAGCAACAGCGTCAGCAGGCCGGGCTTCCCAATACGACGCCGAGCCTGCACATGGCATTCGTCGGCAATCCCGGCACTGGCAAAACCAGTGTTGCCCGGATCATCGCCGAAATCTATGGAGCGCTGGGGATTCTGAAAAAGGGGCACCTTGTCGAGACCGATCGTAGCGGGCTGGTCGCCGAGTACGCTGGCCAAACCGGTCCCAAGACCAATGCCAAAATCGACGAAGCGCTCGATGGAGTGCTGTTCATCGACGAAGCCTACTCGCTGATCGACCCGAGCGGCCAGGATCAGTACGGTCGCGAGGCGGTGCAGACGCTGCTCAAGCGGATGGAGGACCAACGTGAACGGCTGGTCGTGATTCTCGCCGGCTACACCGACGAGATGGAAGCAATGATCCGCAGCAATCCCGGCCTGAGTTCACGGGTCGGCACCACGATGCATTTTGACGACTACTCGCCCGAGGAGTTGTGCCGCATCTTTGCCCTGATGGCCAGCAAGGCGCAGTACGAGTTGCCGACCGAGTCGCGGCGCCGCTTGCTCCGCGGCTTCACTTTGCTCTATGCCACACGCGATCGTCATTTCGGCAATGGCCGGACTGCTCGCAACAGCTTTGAGCGCACCGTCAAACGCTTGGCCAACCGGCTTTCCAAGTTGACGGAGGTCAGCCGCGAACTGCTGACGACACTCGAGCCCGAAGACATCGAAGTCGCGGGCATCAGCCCGGCTCGTCTAGAGGAACTGGCACAGGAAGCCGGGCATGTGAAGGTCATCTGCCCAGAGAGCGGGAAACCGATGGTGATCGACGATCGCCAGTTGGGAACCGAAGTCCGATCGGAGCATTGTGATGCGAGCTTCATGGCCGATTGGGGCTCGCCGGTGCTGCTGGATCCGCAGCTCTCGCCAGCGACCGAGCCATCGCTTCAGGAGCCGCCAGCCGCTGAATCCGACGCGCCACCCGCGTCCGGTGATGAGCAGACGCAGGCGGGTTGAGGCGGCGGCCGAGCGCAACCGGCCGCCGCGAACAATCAGCTCGGCTTACTCGATCATGCCGCCGTGCAGACACTTCTCACAGGACGGTGAGCAGCCTGGGCCGCAACCGTTGACCCCGCTGGCGTGCATCAGATTGCCGCCGCCTAGTGTCTCCGGTGTGATCGCCCCCGGGTCGATCCAGAACCCATCGGGTGTGAGCTGCATCGTTTCCAAGTCGAAGTCCAGGCTGCGGCGAACCACTTCGTAGTTGACGAAGATGTTCAACAGCGTGTTCTGCGAATTGAGCAAGTCCGACAAGGCGCTGATCGTATCGCGAGCGGCGGTCGGTCCGCTGCTCATCCCGCGTGAGTCACGCAGGGCGCGAATGTCTTCGTTCAACTCGAGCTGCTCGGCAGCGATCCGCACCGATTGGCGTCCGAGTTCGAAGTTGATCTGGTTCGTCAGCACCTGCCGCAACTGTCCGCGGAGCAGCTGCCAAATCCCGTCCTCGAACTGGTAGTAGTTGCGCCGCGCCTGTTCAAACTCGATCAACGACTGGCGATAGGTGTTCCGTTCCTGCAGCCGGGTCAGCGGTGCATCCCAACGGAGCCCGACGCGAAGCCGGCCGGTGCTCGATCGCAAATCCAGAGGATTGTTGCCGACGTTCTGCACGTCACCCGAGAACACGACGTCCAACGAGCTTTCCAAGTCGTCCGCATTGAACTCGATCAATCGCCAGGTATCGACCAGCGAGGCCCGGGCATTGGCCCAGTCGCGACGGTTGGCCCGCGCAATCTCGAAGGCTTCAGCTGGCGTCAAGCGGATCTCCGGCAAGACCACGCTCTCGGTGCGGCTACGAGCTTGAATCAACTGCAGCGAGAGCACGTCGTCGGCCAAGTCGGTCAGGATGTCTTGGCTGGCAAGGATCACGTCGTTGCGAATCGCGTCAGCCAACTGTTGGTCGCTCAGTCCGGCCGGAGGCTGATCGGCCGAGAAACGTTCCAGTTGCACGACCAGGTTATCGATCGCGCGGACATAGGAATCGAACCGTGTCGCGAGTTTTTCGAAGTCGCCGCGGACGTCGGTCAGCACCTGGCTGACCTGTTCTCCGGAGAAGACATCTTCATTGACGTCCCCAAAGTCCAGGAGTGTGCAGATCTTGCCCTGGTTCTCCCGGTAGGTCTGGCGGAGCGCCTGAGCCTGGGTGCGGCGGCGTTCCTGAGCTGCGGCCAGCGCGTCGATGTCCTGCGCCACCCGCGGCAGGTCCAGTTCCACAATCTGGCGACGGAAATCGAGCAACGGTTCCGTAGCAGCCTTCAATTGCTGCACGGTTGCGGCCAGTTGCGGCGACCAGCGGATCGTCAGCTGCGGCAGTCCGGTCTCTGGGTTGATTTCACGCTGGGCGAGGCTCAGCAGCGACAGGTTGATCTGACCAGCCGATGTTCGCAGTGCCAATAGCTGCTCACGGCGGCTGCGGAGCGTCTGGTCAATCAGCTCAAACCGTTCGAGCATCGGGTCGTCGATCACCACACACAGGTACGGCGGCAGACCGAGGTCACGCATGAAATCGTCGAGCGAGTTCTGGTAGTCGGCCTTGCGGTTGATCAACTGCGTCTGGGCGTTGAGCAGCGCCGAGCGGGCCTGAGCGATCTGCAGCCGTTGACGGGGAATCGATTCGGCGTCCTCGGGGATCGTGGTCAGCAATTCGATCAGCGTGTCATCGAGGATCAGCAGATTTTCCTTCAACCGCGCGACGTTTTCTTCGAGGTTACGGATCTGCAATTGGTCCTGCAGCAAGCCGATGAAACCACCGGCCTGAGGCACGCCGCCACCGCCGCCGACTCCCGCTCCTGCGCCGCCTCCGCCGCCCAAGCCGCCGAAGCCGCCGCCCAGACCGGTGAACCCGCCCAGACCGACGCCGAACACACCACCGCTCCGCTGCACTGTACTTTCCGTGTTTCGTCCGGTGGTGACGAACAGATAGAAGCTGCGGCGGTAGCGTTCAAAGGCGCGAACGTTGGCGAGCAAGCGCCGCTCGGCCAGCGTCAGCCGCTCGAGCACCCGGTCGCGTCCCGCCCCGCGCAGCAGCGGCTGGAGCAACACGAAATCAAACACCGTGTTGGCGGTTTGTTGGTTGGAGCCGCTGAAATCCCAGACCACGCCGTTAGCGAATCCGACCAGCAGGTCCGCACCGGTCGCAAACGTCCGTTGCATCGCCAGCGGCCGACCGCCGACGCTGTAGGGGGCGAGCGACAACTGCGAACGGCTCTGCCCGCCGCCACCAGCGCGATCGGGTCCGTCGGCCGTGAAGAAGCTCTGCAAGCCGCCATAGAACTGCGTGTCAAAGCGGAACCGCTCGCTGCTGACGTCCAGCGCCGACAGGTAGAGCTGTTCGACTTGCCGCTGGTAGTCAGGCGAGTGCAGCAGCGCCAGTTGCACCGCCGTGTCGGCATCGAGCCGCAGCACCCCGTTCTCGTCCAGCGGCAGGTACTTCCACCACTCCGGGTTTTCCATGGAGTTGGTCACCCCCGCGGCTTCCCACAGCGGGTAGGCCCGGCGACCATCGACCACCTTCATGTACCGATTTGAAGCCGGATCATCGATCGGCATCGGCTGAAAGTCGAGGTCAAACGGGTTGAACATTCGGCTGCGTTCATCGGTCTGCACCCGGATCGGTCCGCCGGGATCCTGGCACGCATGGATGACCTTCTCGTCGATCAGCGCGTGCGCCTCCATGTCGGCCTGGCGGCGATAAAACTGACGATGGCATCCGCTGGCGCCAACGACGCTCCACAAGCTCACGAGGAGCAGACCCCAATGAACGACACCGACACGAGAGCGTCGGTGGGCGGTCTGCGCCCGGTTAGTTGGTTCTGGTTGCGGCATCCGTTGCATCCTCGCCCGTCCTCTGGTCGATCCGACTCACGAAATCCAGTGCCCGCATAAACGGCTAACCGTTGGCACCGGTTCAACTCGGATATAGGCATCGGCCGGAACAATCGCTGCCCTTCATAGGACCGGACCCTCCGGAAGGGATTGTCACAGCGGTTGTGCCTCAGGTGACGGTTAGGCAGACTTTGCCGGCAGTGCGGCTGGTGAAGAATGCCCGCTGCCGGTCAACGAGAAGGCAGCCGGCAGAGGCAACAAAAACTTGACGCTACCGGTTGTGCAAAATACGATCTTTACTAGCTCGCTCTTCTTTTTTCGGAGTTTCGGCGCGGTTCCCAGCCGAGGCTTTTCGTCTTCCTTCGGCAAGTTCATGTCCTACGCCCTGCTAGCTTTCCTGGTCCTGTTGGTGCTGGCGTTCGGCTACTTCATGTGGCAGAGCCGTGACACCTGGCGCTGGTACCATATCACTTCGGCCACGCTGGCTTTGCTGTTGGCGATTCTGTTCTTGTTTCCCACCGCCGGCACGCTCAAAAGCCGCGCCGCCTGGCATAAGGTAAAGGAAGACCTCGAAACCCAGCTCACGCGCCTCAAAGCCGAGCAAGAAGTGCTCAAGTACGGCGACGCCACGAGCGGACAAGGGGTGTTGGAGCTGCAAGAAGAGTTGCACCGCTACTCGATCGAGGCCGGTCGCCGTTGGCATAGTCTGCAAGCCCAGGTCGGAACGACACCCGCCAGCATCACCCTGGTTCGCGCCGCTCCAGCCGAGGAATTGCCGCCGGGCATGGTCCCCGAAACACCGCCGGCTGATGCCGCGGCCCCCGACGCCGCTGCTGCTGTTGCCGCACCAGTTAACCCATTGCCGCTGGTCCCCGAGGGCCTGGTGGTGTACGGCTTTGCAGAGGCAATGCAGGACGAGTTAGCCGTCCCCGTGTTCTATCTCGGCGAGTACCGCGTCCAGTCCAGCACGCCGACTCAAGTGGTGCTGACCCCGACCGGGCCGCTGGAAGGACCTCAGCAGCAGGCGATCAGCTCCGGCCAGGCCAGGCAATGGGCGTTGTACGAACTGCTGCCGCTCGACAATCACGAACCGTTCATCGCGGACGGCAGCGAACCGAGCGACGATCAGTTTTTCGGCCGAGTTGACGAAGAATTGGTGCGACGCCTGTTGGGCAACGGTGCCCGCCCTGAAACGATTGCCAAGTACCTGCGCGATGGTTCGCGAGCCTTGCCCGATGATCCCCCATCCACGCGCTGGGTGAAGGTGGAGTTCACTCAAGCCCATGGAATCGTCGTCGATAGCCCCGAACAACGTGGCGCTCTGGACGGCGGCTTCTTTGACTCCAGCGGCCAGGCTGTCGATAGCCGCTTGCAACGCGGCGAAGACGGCACCGTCAACTTCCGAGCTGGTGACCAAGTCACGCTCAAGGAAGAAGCCGCGGACGCGTTGATCGACCAAGGCGTGGCGCGGCTCGTCGATACTTACTACTTCCGCCCGCTCAACGATTACCAGTTTGTGCTTCGTCGGATGCGGCTGCGGATTGGCGAACTCGCCACCCGCACGCAGACCCTGCAGCGTGAACAGCAAGTGCTGCAAGATGCCATCGCCGCCACGGTTGCCATGCTAGAAGCCAATCAAGACGCCAAACTGCGTCTCGAAAAAGACCTCGCTCAGTTGCAAGTCGAGCAGGCGGCGATCGCCAGCTACAACGCCACGGTCAAAGAAAGTCTTGCCAGCACCCGGCAAACGCTGTCGGGCTTGTATCGCGAAAATCTGGAGCTGCGAAACGAACTCGAGACGTTCCACTGGGAAATCGAGGAAGCGCTTCGCTAGCCCTTCGATATCGACAACCGGCTGCAGTGCAGCAGCCGGTTCTAGGTTTCGCCCCGACGGATCTGCGATCCCGCAAAGCGGATTTGAAACCGATAGATCTTCTTGATCGTGCAGATGATTTCGCCGGTCTGCAGATCGACTCGCCGCGGCACTTCGGCACGGTTTACGTTTGCCACGGCGCGATAGCCGCGCTCGGCAAAGATGTCGATCACCATCGCCAGCGCCAGCGGCTGGTCGAACACCGGATCTTCCGAGTTGACGATCGCCAGTCCCGCGATCGCGTGGCGGCGGACGATCGGCATGAACCGCTCCTCGATGATCCGAATCACCTGATGCATCAGCTGGGGATGTTCGAGCTGGTAGCAGTCCATCCGCCGTACCAGTTCTTGTCGGGCGTGGAGGACGATCGACGAGGCCAGCGGGATGTGGCGGACCGCGTCGTAGGTCTCCGGATCCAGTTCTAGCGACGATTGATATTCCAGCTCGCGGAGGATGTTCTGCTCCACGTCGCGGATGTCGCCTTGGGCGTTGATGAAGTGGTAATGGTAGAGTTCGCGGAGCGATTGCAGGGCGTGCCAAGTCTTTTCTTTGAACACGCGATAGCGATGCCGTGCCGCTTCGGGGTCCATGTCGGTAACCCGTTCCTCAAGCAGATCGGTACCGCCCTCGGCAAGCACTTTGGCGTTGTGCTCGGCGACTCGTTTACCGCGCAGCAACTGGCGTTCAATACTGGTCCGTTCGTCGATGAATAACACCATCGCGTGGACCGTCGGCTTGCGAAAGTTGATCGCCAGCGGCGTGCGATGGTGCTCGCGATACAGCTCGTTCATCTTTTCGACGACGAGCTTGAGGCATTCGACCTGCACGCGCGTCCGCGGGAAGCCATCGAGGATGCAGCCGTCGCGGTACTCTTCCTCGAGCAACTTGCGGAACAAGATCCCGATCACTTCTCGGTCACCGACCATCCCGCCAGCTTGCTTGATGCGTTCGGCTTCGGGGCTGGCCAACAGCGAGCTGACTACGATCGGCGGGCAGGTCAACCCGCGGGCCTTGGCGATGAACGCGGTATTGGTCCCTTTACCGGCTCCCGGAGCGCCGCCCAGCAGGATGATTTCTTTCGAGAATCGCAGGTTTTCCCGGCCGTACTCGGCTTCGAGTTCACTCCAGATGTTGTTGAAGATGACCTGGGCGTCTTTGACCTCCAAATCTTCGACGCTGCTGCTCGCTTTCCCCCCGGCGGGCGTGCGTGAGTTCAGATCCATCTCCATCAGGGTTCTCGCGGCAGTAAGGGTTGCAGGGGGCAGGAGGTGAAAATCGGCAAACAATCGACGTTCGCACTGCGGCATTGGCCGACTAATTTAACCACGTCGAGCTTGAACGGGTGAATACTTGAGGGTCAACCGCGGCGGGCGGCGACACCCAGCGAAACCGCCAGTTAAACCCGATCTGCGATGTACTGTAAAGTTAGGCCGTCGTTCAAGTTACCAATTCCTGGCGAAACTTCTTCGCCCTTCGGGGTTTAAGGAAGTGGAGTTTCGCAGGTGACGTCGATAGCGGTCAGGTGCTGTTTGCCGCCCCGCGGAAGTGATGCCCTGAGACGATCTAAAAGCGTTAACCGGTAAAAATAAGCATTTCCGGTATAGACGATGATGGATTATGCTGGTCCGTTCGTACTGCCTTGCGGGTGGCCGGACATGGCCTGCCTGGAAGCGGCAGCCCCCATCCAGCCGTTAGGTTCGTTTCAGCCCGTCACCCAGTGCCTCCTGCGGCAGCGCGGCGATCGAATTCAGAGAACGCCGTTCGTTGCTTGCCGGACCGGCGGTACGGTTGAAAACCTACGGTACTCCCCACCTCGCAATCCCACCTTGCGGTTCGTCCCCTCGCATTCTTCGTAATCATTATGCGTTGTTACCCTAATTGTGTGAACTCGCGGCTGGCCCGAAACCGGGGCAGCGTCTTGACGGGGTTGCTGATTGCTTTGGTTGTCTTTAGCTCCTTGGGAGCTGGCGGCTACTGGTTTTGGCAACGGTCGCAGAACAATGCGGTCCGCACCGACCTGATCGTCGATCGCGTCAGTCGCGGTCCGTTTGACCACATCGTGCTGGAACAGGGCGAACTGGAAAGCAGCAGCAATGTCGACGTGATCTGCCAGGTCCAGTCGCGTGGCGGTGGGGCCGGGACGCCGATTCTGTGGGTCGTCGATGAAGGTACAGCGGTCAAAGCCGGTGACAAGCTGGTTGAACTGGACGATTCGGAGTGGCGCACGGCACTGCGCGACAAACGGATCGTCGTGATCGGTGCCGAAGCCACGGTCGCAGCAGCCGAAGCGGCCGTCGAGCAAGCCAAAATCGCTCGCGAAGAATACCTCGAAGGGTTGTTTGAAACCGAGGAACGCGCGATCCAAAGCGAAATGGCGATCGCCGAACAAGACCTCCGCAAAGCTCAACTGGCCCTGCAGAGCACCGAGCGGCTCGTCGCTCGCGGGCTGGTGAAGTCACTGCAATTGGAAGCTGACCAGTTTGCGGTGGCGAACAGCCGCAACATGCTCGAAGCGGCCGCCAATCGACTCCGCGTGCTGCAAAACCTGACCCGCCGCAAGATGCTGGTCGAGTTCGACAGCGCCATCGATGCCGCCGAAGCCCAGCTGGCCGCTGCCCTGGGGTCGCTCGAAGAAGAACAGAGCGATATGCGAGAAATCCAGCGCCAGATCGAGCTGTGTACGATCTACGCTCCCGCCGACGGTGTCGTGATCCACGCCAATACCTTTAGTAGCCGCGGTGGTAGCTCCGAAGTCGTGATCGAGCCCGGTGCGATGATCCGCGAACGCCAGACGATCATCCGCCTGCCCGACCCCAAGCGGATGCAGGTTCGAGCGAAGGTCAACGAATCGCGGATCACGCTGATCGAGCCGGGCATGCCGGCCAAGATCCGCATCGACGCGATCAGCAACCTGGAATTGGTGGGCCGCGTCAGCAAAGTCAACCGCTATGCCGAACCGGGTAGCTGGTTCAGCTCGTCGATCAAGGAATATGCCACGATCATCGAGATCATGGACCCACCGGAGGCGATCCGCACGGGGATGACGGCCGAAGTGCAGATTTTTGTCGAACAACTTCCGGCGGCTCTGCAGGTTCCGATCCAGGCGATCTACGAACACGGCGGCAAAACCTACACGCTCGTTCGCCGCGGCGACCGCGACTTTGAAACCCGCGAAATCAAGATCGGTGCGACCAACGATAAGACCGCGACGATCGTCGGTGGCATCGATGAAAACGAGCTGGTGGTGCTCAACCTGCGGCAGAACCTGTCGTTGATGGATCTGCCCGAGGTCACTCGTCAAGCGGATACCCTGCTGGCGCGACTGCAGGGTACCGGTGAAGGCACAGCCGAACCTGCCGAGGAGCGTCGCCCGGTAGAACCGCGAGCCCGCGAGGGTGAAGGCCCCGCTCAGCGGCCAGACGGCGCCAGCGACGCAGGTCGCCGCGGGCCGGAAGGTCCCCGTGGCGAGTCGGAGCGCAATGCCGGACCGGCGGGCGGACCCGCGGAGCGTGCTCCGGACAGTCTGCGTGCGCCGGGCCGCGAGCCGCGTGCTGAAGCGGCAGCGCCAACCACGGCCGAGAACGCAGCCAGTACAGAACGACCGCAGCGGCGGTCGTTTATGGAGCGAATTTCGGCCGTTCGGGCAGGCGGCTCGGATGCAGCGGAGTAACCTCATGGAACCCTACAGCGTGAAAGCCCTGGAACCGACCGTGGCCAGCGAGTCGTTTGCGGCCACCGCAAGCGTACCGGCAGTGCGGATTCGCAACCTCAAGAAGTCCTATGTGCTCAAGAGCGAAACCGTCCATGCGCTGCGGGGCGTTTCCTTCGATATCCCCGAAGGTGACTTTGTCGCCATCATGGGGCCGTCGGGCAGTGGCAAAAGCACGCTGCTTAATCTGCTGGGTTGCCTCGACAAACCGACCAGCGGCAACTTCTTCCTCGGCGATGACGATGTCGCCAGGATGAGCGACGACGAACTTGCTGACATCCGCAGTCGCCGGATCGGTTTTGTCTTTCAGTCGTACAACCTGATCCAACAGTACACAGTCGTCGAAAACATTCAGGTTCCGCTGTACTACCAAGGCCGACTGGGGGCGGCCGAACATCAGCGGGCCGTGGAACTGGCTTGTTCTGTCGGTCTGTCCGAACGCCTCGACCACCGCCCGATGCAGCTCTCCGGTGGTCAGCAACAGCGGGTGGCGATCGCTCGTAGCTTGATGAATGACCCCTACTTCATGCTGGCCGACGAAGCGACAGGGAACCTCGACTCGGTAACCACCGAGGAGATCCTGTCGCTGTTTGACCGGCTCAATAATGAAGGCCGCACGATCATCATGGTGACGCACGAAGATGAAGTGGCGGCACGAGCGAAACGCGTGATCCGCTTGGCCGACGGGATGCTCTCAAGCGACCGCACGAATAGCGAGGCGAGCCGAGAAGAAGCTCGGCAACGCCAACGCGACCATGTCCTTGCCCTCGCCCAACGAAAAGACTGATCGATCTCATGCTTTGGCTCCGCACTTGGCAACTGGGCGTTAAAAGCCTTCTGCTCCACCCGCTTCGCAGCGGCCTGACGATGCTCGGCATCTTGATCGGTGTCTGGGCGGTGATCGTGTTGACGGCGATCAGCCAAGGTGCCAGCGATGTCGTTCAGAAGCAGATCGAGTCACTGGGGGCCAACACAATCATCGTTCGCAGCGTCAAACCGCCAGCCGAAAAGATGACCGGCCGTGCCGCGGACTATGGCCTCCGCCGCAATGACTTGGATTTGATTGTCGCCAATGTGCCGACGATCTCCAGCGCCCTGCCGATCCGCGAGATTCGCCGCCAATTCACCAACGGTGACAAGTCGATCGATGGGCGACTCGTCGGCTGCACACCGGATTACGCAGAAATCAATAAGCTCAGCGTCCGCAGTGGCCGTTTCTTGGCTGATGCCGACAACCTTCGCGCCGACACCACCTGTGTGCTCGCCGCCGGTGTAGCGGAGCGCTTGTTCCCGTACGAAGAGCCGCTCGGCAAACGCATCTATATCCCGGAAAACAACGATTACTATCTCGTCGTCGGCGTGCTGCAGCACCGCAATGCGTCGGCCGCGATTGGCGGTTCGCTCGATTCCCAAGACTTCTCCGGCGACATCTATATCCCGATTCGGACCATGCAGCGGCGGATCGGCGACACCGTCGTCACTCGCCGAGCGGGACAGATGGAAATGGAGATCATGCAACTCAACCAGATCACGTTGCAGGTGTTCGACGTCGAGCAAGTGCGTCCAACGGCTGCGATGGTCGAGTCGCTCATCCTTCCCCGGCACGCAGCCTTACAAGATGTCGCTGTCGTGGTGCCGCTGGAACTCCTCGAGCAAGCACGCAACTTACGCATGATGTTTTTGGGGATCGGTGTGTTGATCGCCTGCATTTCGCTGGTTGTCGGCGGGATTGGGATTATGAACATCATGCTCGCCAGCGTTACGGAACGGACCCGCGAAATCGGGATTCGCCGCGCCTTGGGCGCTAAACGCAAGGACATCATTCGCCAGTTCTTGGTCGAAACGATCGTGCTCAGTTTCTGTGGTGCTTTCTTAGGAATCCTGCTGGGCTTTCTCGGCCCACCGATGTACCACTCGCTGTTGTATCTGGTGTTCAAGTTTTCGCCAGAGAAGTTCGCCTCGCTGCCCGAGGCGATTCGGCAGGCAGAGCCGTCGATCGTTTATGCCACGATTCCGCTGGCCGTCGGTATCGCTGTCGCAGTTGGGCTCGTCAGCGGCCTGTACCCTGCGATCCGTGCCGCCAAGATGAACCCAATCGACGCCCTCCGCCACGAGTAGCATTTAGCCCGTAGCAGCGTCGTCGGCAGCTGATATCGCTTGTTGTGGGATGGCCGATATGGGCCATCAAAGCACCGGCGACGACTGAGACAGCAACGCTCCGAGTTGCTTGTCCGGCATTGTGACGATGCCTTAGCATCTTGCCCGGCATAGCGTCATTGCAGGATATCCCACCGCTGATTCCGATGTCACTCGGCCGAGACACGACGCCGTTGTGAGATTCCCTACCGTGTTGACGGCATCGCGATCACCGCCGTCCTTGCCGCAACTCCAGATGCCATTCAGCTCGCAAACCTAGAAGCCATGTGCCTAGCTAAGAGTCAGGAACTTGGCCGAGTTTGACCACCTGAAGGCGACAATAGATGAGGAACAACCGTCACGTTCTGTAGGGAACGCCTCTGGATATAAGAAACGCCACCGCTTTTAGCGCTCTTCAATAAAAATCCCCCGCGGACAGAGGCCCGCGAGGGATTGGGAGTAACGGGAGGTATTGCGTTTCAGTCTCTTCGTTAGTCGAGAGTTACTGTTTCGCCGCCGCTCGCTGAGCCGAGTGCTCCCCAAACGCCGTAAGGGCTGGGACCGCCTGCAACCGGAGGCAGAGCCGTGTTTCCGGTGTTGATGTTGTCGGAGATAAACCGCACGCTACCGTCCATCAGCAAGGCATTGACACCACCGGGGTGATAGCTGCCCGCATTCACAGCGCCACCAGGCGAATCCGCGTTCGTATTTGCATCGCTAACGCAGGAGACCGCGTTCGGAGCAAGAACCGTGTTGAATCCAACGCGTTCTACTTGCGCATCAGTCCACAACGACCCGAAGCGGGCCTTGAACTGCACGCCGGGGACAAGCTGCGTTCCAACAGCATTCGTCAAACAGGTTGCGGGGCTAGTCAACACCGCGGGGTGTACAACGGTCACGCCTCGGTAAAGATGCCCAGCGGCCGTTTGAAGTCCATGGTTACCACCTGGCCAAGGGCGCTCGCTCATTGCAATCGTATTCGATAAACCGTCCGTTGTATCGCGGAGACCACGCACCCGATGGGAAGATCCCCAGGGGCCTCGGGAATTGTAGTCGTTGGAATTCCAATTGGTCCCCATGCTGTCGCCGACGCTGAACGCATAGCTGTTGCCAGCGGTATTTCCTTGCCTGCCGGGGTTCAGGTCCGATGGGCAGAGATAAGTTGGAATCTGCGTCTTCCAAGGATCATAGCCTGGGTTTGACGTGAACCATCCGGCCGGTCCCCCCGGCGCGATCACCGTACCATCCGACAAGGTTCCGCCCGCGGCAATCTGGTCGGCCAGTGCGGTCTGCTCAATAAATGGAAGCAACCACACGAAGCCTGACACTCGACGAAAATTGCCGCCAATGCGAGCCGAATCGGCACTCTGACCGTCCGAACCTCCACGGCGCGGCGGCAGCTGCTTGTAGGTGCTTTCATAGTTGTGAATCCCCAATCCCATTTGTTTGAGATTGTTGGAACACTGCATCCGACGAGCAGCTTCTCGCGCGGCCTGAACTGCAGGAAGAAGAAGCCCTACCATGACACCGATAATCGCAATGACCACCAACAATTCCACCAATGTGAATCCACTGCGTCTGTGCAACGAACGCTGCATGTGAAGACTCCAATTAAAAGGCGAGAGGAGAGTTTGATAGGCCACCAGCTTCAATCCGACGAAGTCGCACAAGCCATGACCTACACCGTTAACGCCGCCACTTTAAGGGGGCTTCATCCCGCTGTCAAACGGGAATAATCTAAGTTTCAGTCGCGTTGACCCTGATAAAGCATTCCAGCCGACTGGACACCCTGCCATGCTTCGAATCGCTATCGCTTACGGGAACTTGGCCGAAGCACTAGGCCTGTCGGCTAGAGCAAACATAATTTACTCGTACGACCCCACGAGACATTGTCTATCGCCTGCCCCTTTCGGTAGATTGATCGCGCTGGCATCACACTCCTCACCTCTTTAAACGGACGATTCCCTATGCTTCGCATGCCCATGGTCTTTTCATCGGTCTTACTGTTGCTCACGACAGCAGGCTGTCTCGGCGGCGGAGGTGGAGCGGAGTTCCCGACGACCCCTGTCACCCTCAAGGTAATGCACAAAGGTGCGCCAGTTGAAGGCGCAAACGTTGCCATGGTGAACTCAAATGATTACGACAAGCCTGTCATCGCCGTAGGGCGCACCAACGCTCAGGGTGAAGCCGTGATGCGGACCTATTCCGATGGCGATGGGGCGGTCAAGGGCATTCACCTCATCACGGTTACGAAAATGGAAGTGTCTGCGACCGGGCCTGCCGTTGAGATGGACAGTCCCGACTACGACCCCAACGCCCCCGCAGCCCCCGCGCCTAAGAGCCTATTGCCAATCAAATATTCGACACCAGCTTCAGGCTTGACTGTCCAGGTAGGCGATTCTCCTGTGGTGCAAACCCTCGAACTCGAAGGCTGATCCCCAACCGTCCAGGCATGCGTGGGAGAGGGCAACGTTACCGCTTGCCCTCGTCACGACAAGATTTGACAGTCTTCTGGACTTTCGAGATGGCTGTCGGCATCTTCTCCATCAGCTCTCATGGTCTGACTAGCTTACTCTTTGAGTGTTAGCTCAAGCGGTTGCATACCTGGCTCAACCTTGACCTGCAGGCCTGAGGACTCTGCGCTCATAAACTTCGGCGGGAATTTGGAGGGTTTGGGAGCGCTGTAGTCCGACGCAGACGTCGGATCGCTGGTGATGGTGCTCACCGGTGTGATCGCCACCTTGTATTCCCCCGGAAGTGCTCCGTCTTGCGGTGCATCCGTGGTCAGGCCTGCAAACGCGCCGCTGGAATCAGTGGTAGCCGTCGCCGTCTTCCCATCGGCACGAATCAGCACAATGTTTACTTCTCCCAGTGGCTGGTCCTTATACTTCACGGTTCCCGAAACCGGAACCTTCGCCTCACCACCGCATCCACCCAAGACAGCCAATAGCACCAGCAGTTTTCCAAAACGGCCTGACATTCCTAAACCCCTATTTCGTTGGTAAAGCAAAGACTTCGCGAATGCCCCAAGAAGCTTCAGCCGCGTCGCGATAGTTGTTGCGACGCGGCTGAGCATGAAGAAAGACCGCCAGCGTTTAATCTAAGGTGATCGCACGCCCATCCATCGTGCTACCCGCTGAGCGATAGACATTGATATCGATGGTATCGCTTACAAAGCGCACACTGGCGTCGCCCAAGGCAAACTGCCCACCACCAGGATGCAGGCTCATAAACGAATAGTTATTGGGCCAATCATGAGCACAGGCGATCAAGTCGGGCACCCGATTACCGGAGTTGGTGCAATAGGCACGGACATTGAGTGGGACCGCGACCGTAGCAGTCACCCCATTGAACCAGTACCACCAGGTGTTCGTGCAAAAGGCGGGAATGGCTTCCCCAACCATCAAAGTGTTACTGAGTCCGTCAATCACATGCTTGAACTCCGTTTGATTGTTGAATTCGGAGTTGCGCATCAACATCCCGTTCCCACGGTCGAGACCATTGCCAGTCAATCCCCAGCGGGTTGATGCAAACGGTGCGGTGTTGACGATGAAGTTGCCCCATTCCCAATTGGAACCGGCCACTCCTTTGTAGTTATTGATCGCTAACTCACGATCACCGTTCTTGTTCGCCCTCCCAACCATGCGATCCGAGGAAACAGCATCGCTGGGGCAGCGGAACGACGGAATCACGGATCGAGCAACGGCCGCATTACTGGCAGGCGGCGGCGCGTTAAAGTTTGCCCCGTTTCTCGGGTCAGTCGTCATCTCATAGTTGAAATCGATCGTGTCGTAGAGCGCCTGCTGCTCAATAAATGGCAGCACACCCACAACCCAGCTCAAACTACGAAATTGCGGGTTGGCAGGCGTATCTGCAAAATCGGCACCGACGAACGTGCGGTTTAATGGCAATTTCTTGTAGGTGCTTTCGTAGTTGTGTAGCCCGAGCGCAATTTGCTTCAAATTGTTGCCACAAGACATGCGGCGGGCGGCTTCGCGAGCCGCCTGAACAGCGGGCAACAACAAGCCCACCATCACGCCAATAATCGCAATCACGACTAGCAACTCGACGAGCGTAAAGCCTGCTCGCACTGGCCTTCTCTGGATCACCACGGAACTCTCCTAATAGATTCGGCACGAAAGACATCCACCGCGGGGACTTGAAACTCACAGCGCCGCACCAACCCCCCTTAGGAAAAGTTAAGGGCGACTCAATGGGGTGTCAACAAATTTTATTTAATAATCCCATTGACAGACTCAAACATTCAATACACTAGGAAACCTGGCTGAGCTAGGCAGTATTTAACGCGCTGTCACTCACACTCATTTCCATAGAAGCCTGCACAACTTTTATATGAAGACCCGCAGCCAACTGCTTATAAACACCGCAAAATCACAACAGCGAGAGAGCACAGATCGAGTTTTCATGTCCATTTGTATCCCACCCTCTGTCTTATAGATTTTCAAAGACATTGCCACAGAACACACACTACTGAACCAGCGCACCCGGTTTGGTTACGATTTGTGTGATCTACGATGCATCACGGATATTCACTCCATCACGATGCCAAGGGCACTGCTGAGTTCATCCGGGTGCGAACTCAAATGGCAGGAAATCGGAAGCTCAACCATTTGCGATTGAGCTTCCCATGCATGGCATCAGCGGACGCTCTGGGATGCCTATTTCCGCCGGGACATCAAAACGCTCATTAAGCCTCTGCTTGCGTGTTTGGCGTCTTCGCAACGGTTTGAGACAGCGTTCCCCGAGCTATCGGGGCCGACTCGATCGGTAGCGCAGCTAGAAGGAAACCTTTGTAACCGGCTGTCATTCGGTTACCGGCCATGTGGCTCGGTGAGCGCCGTCCTCTGGGGGCCGACCCAGGATCTCTCAGCAGAATCAGCAATTGCCTCAACAAACTGCCGCAAGCTGCAAGCTGGGAAACAGTGATCTTGCGAAGGCGCTAAGGGCACGGGAAGACTCCGCTGAAACTTCCGGCTGCGGCGGGTGATAACGGCGCTCGTGCCAGCGCAGAATCGCTGGGCGGAAGCTTAAAGGGCGGTTCCTCATCCGCTCGATCTCCGCGCTATGTGCGCAGCCTAGATCAAGCCGACGAGCTTGCGCCCCACCCAGAAGATGCCCAGGAGACTCGTCAGCATGGCCACCATCAGCGGATGGCTCCACAGCTGCACCCGGCGAACCGCAGGGGGAGGCTCGGGGAGCGCCGTAACCGCACTGACTACCTGATCCAGGTTATTCAAGTCGAGCACCCGCCCACCGGTCACCCGAGCGAGCTCTTCCAATACCTCGGGCCGCGCTGGCCGGCCGACTCGTTCCGCTAGGTCGCCATGCACAAAAAAGGTTGCGTCCAAGGTGGCATTGGTTTGGGCGCAGGAAAGCGTTACCCGGTGCTCGCCAGGTTCCTCGGCAGTGTAGGTGCCGGTGTAGGCTCCCCACTGTTGCCCGGTCGACGCCAGCCGGACTGCATGCCCACGCCCCGACGGCCCGATGATTCGGGCGGTGACATCGCCGTCCTGAACCGGCTCGCCACTTTGATCCATCACCGTGGCACGCAGCACGATGCTCTGGCGCAGTTGCGGCTGGTCGGGCGCATAATACAGCCGCATCGTTTCGCCTTTGGCCATGTTCCGGGAATAGGCCATCCACCGCACGACTTGTCCCCAAAAACGGTAGTGGTAGCGATCTTCGACTCCTTTTCGCCACCGCCAGGCTCCATCGGTGCCCATAAACAACACCTTGCCGGCACCGAACGTGCGAGTCGCCAGCAGTGGTAGTCGACCAAACTGATTAGCAACATCCTTGTGCACACACAGCACTTCACTACCGGCTCGGGCGCGGAGCACCGGTGCGTACCACTGGAATCCCGGCAGCCCATCCCAGACCTCGAGGTTTTCTTCCTGCGAATCAGCCAGCCGGGTTAGCAAACTCCGGCGACCGGTTTCGGTAAGGGCGAACTGACTTGGCGTCCGCGAGCCCCAACCTCCGGGTTGCGCAGGATCGAGCACCACCGGCAGCAGTTCATCCAGTTCGGTGTCGAGAAATGACAGTTGGCGTCCCTGAAGTCCGGGCATGAACACCAAACCGCTGGCTTGATGCTCCACCACGCCTTTCAGCAAACGACACTGCTCGGTCGTTAATTGTCCCTGCTCAACCCCCACATCGCCGAGGAAGATCACGTCGTATTGGCCCAGCTCATCTAACCCGCTGGGAAACTCTTTGATGTAGTCGCTGTTGCCGCCGCCAACCTTGCTCAAACCAGGATGAAACAGCAGACAGGAGAGCTGCACGCCAGGGTCACGCGACAGCGCATTGCGGAGGTAGCGGTATTCCCACCGCGGCACCGACTCGACCAACAGCACGCGCAATTGCTCCTGGCGAATTGCGATCGGGGCGGTCAGTCGATTGTTGTTAGGCAACGTCTCGTCGGGATGCGACGGCACCGAAAGCGTCAGTGTGTAATCGCCGATCGCCTCGGATTGCCACTCGATGAACTGATTGGTCCGCCCCATCGGCGCGACGCGGATTTCCTTCGTCACG
>CALELC010000638.1 GCA_937904535.1 uncultured Planctomycetaceae bacterium | reverse complement strand
CGATCGAACCTACAGCACTAGCAGCGTCTCAAGCCAGCAGCTCCTAGCGCCGCACGTTCGCGTCCCGACGCCAACAAACGGACTCTAGCAGAACTCCGACCGGCGGAGCGGTCGGCGACGCTACTGCACCTCAAATGGCTGCGGCTCAATCGCCGATAACGGACTATCGTCGCGAGCAAAGAACATCAGGTGCTGCCAGGGCAACTCATTGAACTCCCGCACCAATTTAAAACCGTTAGCGGTGTACTCGCGCATGATCTGCTGCTTCGACATCTTGTGCAGCGGCTTGATCGGCACCTCAGGATCTTCTTCGCGGTATTCCAGCAGTGCCACCACGCCTTCGGGTGCCAGCGAGTTGCGAATCTCCCACAGCATCGACTGCGGATGCGAAAACTCGTGATACACGTCGACCAGCAGCACGAGGTCCAGCGGCATCTCATCGGGCAGCCGCGGATCATCGACGTCGCCGAGAATCGGCTCCACGTTTCGCAGCCGTGCTCGTCCCAGTGCCGCCTTGAGTTGCTGCAGCATCTCGGGCTGGATGTCGACCGCGTATACCTTGCCCATCGGACCAACGGCCCGAGCCATTGGCAGCGTCCAATACCCGTTACCGCAGCCGAGGTCGCAGACCTGCATGCCGGACTGCAGTTGGAGCTGCTGGAAGGCCCGCGTGGCGTTCTCTTCCAGCTCCCGCTCGGGACGCACCAGCCACGATGCCCCGAGGTGACTCATCGGCTGGGCCAACACTCGTCCCAGGTACGACTGCCGAGCTTCCTCTTGCGGCTTGGGCCGCTCGCTGCCCGGCGTCGCCCCCGACTCAGCCTGCTCGGCTTCAGCAGCGCTGGCAGCAGGCGCGGTAACCTGCTGAGCACCTGCCCACTCCCCTGCCCCGCTGACCAGCAGCAGAGCCACCGCGATTCGACCAATCTTTTGCCACGGCCAAGCGGTTGAGGAAGAGCATGTCATGAGCGGGTTATCCTGCGTTCTCAGGGGCCATCGTATCGAAGTGCGGTTCAAACGCGGTCTCAAACGAATACACATCGTCGAAGTCTTCGCGGCGATCCGATTCGCTCTTCCGCATCTGCTCGATACGGATCAGGTTGTAGACGATTTCGCCAAAGTCGCTCGTCGAATGCACGCCCCAACTGCCGAGCACCATCCCCGTCAAATATCCGTACTGCTGCAGGCCGTACTGCCGGCAGGCCTCACAGAGTTGTTGCCCGGTGATGTGCTGGCCGGCTGACGCCGGCGCAGGTGGCGAGGGCTCGTCGCTCGACGAACCGGGCTGTTGCCGCACCCGCTGCGAGGACTCCGTCACCTGCAGGTGCTCGTGGGCGTAAGCAAGCGCTTCGCGTACGAACTGATACGCTTCAAACTTATAGCGGGGATCACTCTGCAAGAGTTCATACATTGCTTGATACGCAGGATTCATATTTCTCGGAACTCCTTCCACATACCGCAGACAGCTCTCGCCCCGCTGACCGACCGCCGTGCCAGGGGCCAGCTACTCGCGGCGACGAGAGGTTCGTTTTTGATTCTCTTGACCGCCTCGAGGACGAGCGGCGGACGCCCGATCGCGACCATCGGCATCCTCACGTTCTTCGCCTGTCGTGCTGGAGCCCGTGTTGCCGTTACCGCGCCGCGTGACCGCCAACACGGCATCCACGCCTATCAAGATACGCCGATTGTCTTCGGTCTGCACCAAGATTTGTTGCGCCAGAATCTCATGCGCCAGCACCGTCGCCGCCCCATCGGCGGTCACGATTCGGCTGCCGGTCGGCGGCAATTGGCGCTGCAGTTCCTCGTACGTATCGAACTCATACCGCAGGCAACACTTCAACCGTCCACACCGACCGGAAATCTTCGACGGATCTAACGTCGCTTTCTGCAATTTTGCCATCCGCATCGAAACCGGCGGCATCTTGGTCAGGTGCGTGTTGCAGCACACCGGCTTACCGCAGTCACCGTAATCGGCCAGCAGCTTGGCTTCATCGCGGACACCGATCTGCCGCATCTCGATTCGCGTCTGCAGCTCCGCGGCCAGCCGCCGCACCAGATCGCGGAAATCGACTCGCTTATCGGCCAGAAAGTAGAACACGATCCGCTCACCGCCGAGCAAACGCTCGACGTCGACCACCTGCATCGCCAGTCCCAACTCGCTGACCAACCGCGAACAGAGCGCCGCATCGTCGCTGGTTTTGAGCTGCTGCCGCTTCCACTGGGTTTCATCATCGCCCGACATCGCACGCAGCACCTTGCCGGCCAGCGGCTCCTCCAAGTGCTCAATCGCCGCCGGGGTGGCTTCGCACAGGATCACGCCGAACTCGGTCCCGCGGTCGGTGCGGACGACGACGCGGTCACCATAGCGATACGCCGTTTGCGCCTGCATCACCGACAGCGTGCGCATCGCACCGGTGCGAACAACGTATTGCAAGTTCGTGGCCGAGGGTGTCGCTACGGTGTCGGTCGACATCTGAGTCCGTCAGGTGAGTGACTGCTGCGATTGCCGCCGCTGCGGCAGCTCAGGCCCTATCGTAATGCTAATTAGAACGAATAGGAGAAAGCTGCGGCGTCTTCTTTGGGAGCGACCTGGTAACCGAATGGCTCAACGCTGCTGCCGGCTCGACCTTGACTCAGGCTGCGGACAGCGCTGCTGTACCCAAACAGTTCCTTCAGCGGGGCATGGGCGGTGATCACGGTCATCATCCCGCGATTCTCCGTGTTGGAAATCGTCGCTCGCCGCTGCTGCAGGTCGCCGACGAGTTCACCCATATAATCTTCGGGCGTCGTGACTTCGACCCGCATCACCGGTTCCAGCAGCGCAGGCTCGGCCTGTTCAAGCGCCTTATCGAACGCGTCGCCGGCGGCAATTCGGAACGCGATTTCGTCGCTGCCTTCTTCGTGCGTTTCGCCGCCGAGCATTTCGATCTTCAGACCCGAGAGCGGGAATCCGGCCACCACCCCGCCGCCGATGGCACGCTGCCGCAATTCATCAACTGCAGCCTGACGCTGTGGCTGTGGCAGTGTCGACTCGGGCGGAACTCGATCGAATACCTGCACCGGTGCCGCCGGATCATCCAGCGGCGAAACCCGCACCTGCACCCGCGCAAACATGTGCTGTCCGCCGAGTTGCCGATTGCACTGGCCGGTGACTTCCGCGGTCGAAGTGATCGTTTCACGGTAGTTGACCCGCGGCTTATAAAACTTCACCTTGAGCCCGAAGTCGCGTGTCAGCCGGTGCTGAATCACCTCCAGGTGCAACTCGCCCATGCCACTGATCAGCGTCTGCCCCAACTCTTCATTGTCGGTCGCATGGAACGTCGGATCCTGACGCTTGATCATCTCCAGCGTCTCATGCAACTTCTTGCGATCGGCCGTGCTCTCCGGCTCGATCGCCATCGACAGCACGGTTTCGGCAAAGCGAATACTCGGCAGTTCAATTGGTGCTCGAGTGTCACACAGCGTGTCGCCCGTGATCGACGCTCGCGGACCGATCACGCAGCAGATATCGCCAGCTCGCACCGTTTCGATCTGGCCGTCGCGTTCTTTCTTGCTGGCGTGAATCTGCCACAACTGAGCGACGTTTTCTTTCGTGTCGCGGTTCGGGCACAGCACCCGCGAGTTCTGGCTGAGTGAACCGCTGTACACCCGGATCCAGTAATTATCGCCGGTCTTAGCGGGCAGGATCTTGAACACCAGCGCACAGAACGGCTCATCGTTGCTCGGCCCACGCTGCAGCGTTAGCTCACGATTCTTGGGATCAACCCCCTGCACCGGCGGCCGATCGAGCGGGCTCGGCAAGTAGTCGTTCACTCCGCTCAGCAGCGGCTGCACGCCCATGCCGTGCAACGCCGAGCCGCAGAACACCGGCTGAATCTGGCGTGACAGTGTGCCCTTGCGAAGTGCCTCGACGATCATTTCCCGCGGCACCGGCTGCTCCTCCAGCGCCAGCGTCATCGCCTCTTCGCTCAGTTCGTAAACGACTTCCATCATCTGCTCGCGCCACAGCAGAGCATCGTCGAGGAACTGTTCAGGAATATCGGTAACGTTGACGTTCTTGCCGTCGGACTCCGGATCGAACTCGATCCATTTCATGTCGACCAGGTCAATCACACCGCGAAACGGCGTGCTGGTGTGCGCCGGACCGCTGCCACCGGGCAATTGCACTGCCACGGGCCGGCCACCCAACCGTGGGCCGATGTCGTTGAACACCGCTTCAAAGTTGGCGCCTTCACGGTCCATCTTGTTGATGAACACGATCCGGGGAACGTCGTACCGGTCGGCCTGACGCCAGACGGTTTCACTCTGCGCTTCGACCCCTTCGCGGGCAGAGAACACGACGACGGCGCCGTCGAGCACACGCAGACAGCGCTCGACTTCGGCGGTGAAGTCGACGTGCCCGGGGGTATCGAGCAGGTTGATCTCGTGATCTCGCCAGCGGAACTTCACACAGGCGGAAAAGATCGTGATCCCCCGCTCCTGCTCTTCGGGATCATCATCGGTATCCGTTGTCCCGTGATCGACCCGGCCGACGCGATGCTTGGCTCCGCTGACATACAACATCCGCTCGGTCACCGTCGTTTTTCCGGCGTCGATGTGCGCGATGATCCCGATGTTGCGAAGGTTCGCTATCCCGGTGGCCATAATGGGTACTGCAGAGGTGCGGTGGAGGCAAACAAAAACCGCGATCGGAATTTTCCGATCGCGGCATTAGTTTATCGTTTCGGTTGGTCGTTACCACGCAAAGTGGGCGAACGCCTTGTTGGCGTCGGCCATGCGGTGGGTGTTTTCGCGCTTCGTATACGCAACACCCTCTTTCTTGTAAGCTGCGACGAGTTCGTCAGCGAGCTTCAAGTGCATCGGCCGGCCCTTCTTGTCCCGCACCGCAGCGAGCAACCAGCGAATGGCCAACGATTGCTGGCGAGCGCGGTTGACCTGCATCGGAACCTGATAGCTCGCACCACCGACCCGCTTGCTACGGACTTCGATGTACGGCTTCACATTCTCAATGGCGGTTTCGAAAACCTGAATCGGCTCAGCGTCCGTGATCCGCTTGGAGATTTCTTCCAACGCATCATAGAAGACGATCTGCGCCGTGGTCTTCTTGCCGTCCAACATCAAGCAGTTGATGAACTTTCCGGCGAGCATCGAGCCGTGCCTGGGGTCAGGCTTGAGCATCGTGCGGCTGGCGGTGATCTTTCCCATCGGAACGCTAAATTTTGGCTGCGAGTTGAGTGGTGGTATCAGATGAAGGGACGCCTACCGACGGCGGGCGTCCGAGCGATTGCAAGCGTCGAACTACGACTTCTTGGCGCCGTAACGGCTACGGGCTTGCTTGCGGTTGGCAACTGCCAAAGCGTCGCGTGAACCACGGACGACCTGGTAACGCACACCCGGCAAGTCGCGAACACGACCGCCGCGGACGAGCACGATCGAGTGTTCTTGCAGGTTGTGGCCTTCGCCGGGGATGTAAACGGTGACTTCTTTGCCGTTGCTCAAGCGAACACGCGTGATCTTCCGCAGCGCCGAGTTCGGCTTCTTCGGCGTCATCGTACGCACCTGCAAACACACGCCTTGCTTCTGCGGGCACTTCTCCAGCACCGGCGATTTGCTGAACGTCCGCTTCTTCTTCCGCGGCTTGCGAACCAGTTGATTGATTGTGGGCATCAGGCGTTTACTATCGAATGCACTGCGTGATCCGGAGCGCCGCGGCGTCGTCATCCGTTGAGACGATTTCCCCGGCATGAAAGAGGCTCAAGTATCGGGCTCAGGGGAATCCTGTCAAGGCCTTTCGGCTGAGAAGCCTGACGTTTTTGCCCCCTTCACCCCCACACCAAAGCCCGCGCAACCGCTACCACCTACCCCACCCTTTTCCAACCAGCGAAGTTGATTGCAAGCGTGGTCGATCGTGAGCGTGGTCGATCGCTCCGCCGATCGAAACAACCAACAGCCCCCGCATTCCGCCAAGGTGGTCGATCGCTCCGCGATCGAACC
>CALELC010000637.1 GCA_937904535.1 uncultured Planctomycetaceae bacterium | reverse complement strand
CACCGCGCTGCGTCGCGATCCCGAAAGTGGTGATGCGACGATCGGTGGCACCGCCGTTGAAGGTGCCAAGCCGCTGTATGAAGAGGTGTATGAGGCGGAGCAAGGCGAGATCAAACACGCGCGAACGGGCGCTGAAGTCGCGCCCGCCTTTCCCTACGAGGTGTCGCAGGAACTTCCAACGTCAGGCAGTCGCCGTGAGCAACTCGCCGCTTGGTTGACCAGCGCCAACAATCCCTACTTCGCTCGCAGCTATGCCAATCGTCTGTGGGCTTACCTACTGGGTGTCGGTCTGATTGAACCCATCGATGATATTCGCGCGGGGAACCCGCCGACCAACCCTGAATTGCTTGATTACCTGAGCGAATCGTTCGTGCAGAGTGGGTTCGACGTTCGCCATTTGATGCGCGAAATCTGTAACAGCCGTACCTATCAACTGTCCGTCAAACCCAACGAGTGGAATGAGGATGACTCGCTGAACTACGCGCGGGCGACACCGCGACGACTGCCAGCGGAGGTCTTGTTTGACACGATCCACTACGTTACAGGATCCGCAACTCAGATTCCCGGAGTTCCCAAAGGCACTCGCGCCGCCGCGCTGCCGGACGTCGGGATCACAACCGAAGATGGTTTTCTGCAGAACCTGGGACAACCGGTGCGCGAAAGCGCGTGTGAGTGTGAGCGCAGCAGCGAACTCCAACTCGGCCCGGTGATGGCTTTGGTCAGCGGCCCCACGATCGGCCGTGCGATCGCCGATGATGAAAACGATCTGGCGCGGTTGGTCGAGCAATTGTCCGACGATGCAAAGCTCGTCGAAGAGTTGTTTTTGCGAGTCCTAGGACGTCGACCAAGCGCGATGGAAATGGAGACGTTCGCCGACTTCCGCGCCGCGATCAGTGCCGACCATGAGTCACTGGCCCGCGCCTTGGCTGAGCGAGAAGCCGCGTGGAAAGAGGAGTTTGCCCAGCGAGAAGCTGCTCGCGCTGCGGCGTTAGCCGAAGCACAGCAGCAACTGGCAGCGAAGATCGAAGAACTGCGTCCGGAGGTCGAACAGCGTGAAGCTGAACGACTGCAGCGAATTGCGGACGCACAGGCCAAACTGGATGCCACCCGCTCTGCCAAGCATGAGCAGTGGCTCAGCCGTTCAAACGACGACGTCGAGTGGTTTCCGCTCGTTCCGGTCGAAGCCAAGGCAACCACGGGCGACAAGTTCCGCGTGCTCGAGGACCGCTCGATCTTGGTGACCGGCAAGGCGGATAAAGGGGTCTACGAACTGACCTTCGAAACCTCACTGGCGAACATTACGGGGCTGCGACTCGAGGCGCTGACAGATGAGTCGCTGCGTGCCAAAGGACCGGGTCTGGCGGCCAATGGCAACTTTGTACTGACGGAGTTTGAGGTTGCTGTCGCACCGCGCGACAATGCCCAACAATCGTCACTGGTCGCGTTTGCTCGCGCGGTTGCCGACTTCACCCAGGATGGTTTTGATCCGGCGCAGGCGATCGATGGCAATCGCAATGACCAGCAAGGCTGGGCCGTGGCGGGCTCACTCGGCCAGCCGCACTGGATCGTGTTTCAAGCTCGTGAGCCGATCGCCAGCGGCGCTGGGCAGCGGATCACGATCCGCATGCACCAGTTCCACAATGCGGCGGAACACCGCTTGGGACGGTTCCGCGTCAGCGCTACGACTGCGGTCCAGGAGGCACTGCCGCTCGGCTTGGCAGAACCGCTGCGGGTCGTGTTGCGAACGCCAGTGGAAAATCGCAGTACAGCCGACGTCGCCTGGCTCACAGGTTACATCGACTCGGTCGATAAGGAGATCAAGGCGGCGTCCGCGGCGCTCGCGGCAGCCAACGCTCCAGTTCCCAAAGATCAGCGAATCGTCGCCATCGAGCAGCGAATCGCTCGGCTGCAGGTACCGACGCCCGTTCCTCAGGACCTCGAACGTCTGCGGAGCGATGTCGAGCACAGCCAACAGCAAGTCGCTCAGGAGCGGCTGACTGCCGCTGAAGATTTGACCTGGGCGTTGATCAACAGCCCGGCATTCCTGTTCAACCGCTGACGTTACCAGCACGCCGGCGGCAAATCTGGGAAGAACTCGTCGGTCCATCCGTCACTTTTGTGGCTCGCCAATCGAGCCGCGAAAGCGTAGCTATCGTCCCGCCGTAGACAGTACGTCCCTGGGGAACAAAGGGCATGCCCAGGAAAGCTACAGGTTTGCGGGTCTGAGCTCGTGGCCTCGCTGGCTGGTGCAATCCGGCGCGCCCGGCGCCGGGGCTCCGAGCATGTCACCCCGAGCCAGAGCGATCCCTGTGACCGGATAGCATTCCGTCCACCAAAGGACCGCGTAGCGGTCACGGATTGTGCGGCAGCGATTACGACTGCAAACAAGGCGAAGGATCGACGAAGTGACTCGGCTTGGGCTTCGGTTTATTGCGGCCCTTGCGGATCAACATCGCTTCGACCAACGACGACTTCGATGGCGTCTTGGCCTTCTTCGCCCGCATGAACTCAGGACGTTTGCGGGAGTTGTTGGCGGAGGCTCCGCCGGCTTGCTCACTGCGGCCAG
>CALELC010000636.1 GCA_937904535.1 uncultured Planctomycetaceae bacterium | reverse complement strand
GATCCAGATACCCAGGCCGCAGCGGTCGTCGCGCGCAACGTGATCGATGGCATCGTCTCGCGCCCCGAAGCGCGCGGCAAATTGTTCAACATCAACATTCCCACCCACGCGACGACCCACCCCGCCGAAGTGAAAGTTGTGCCGATGGGCCTCAGCCAATATGGCCGCCGCTACGAAAAACGGACGGATCCGGGCGGACGCAACTACTACTGGGCGCTGTGGAGCGATCCAGCCGAACCGCCGCCCGAAGAATCCGACGTGACACAGTTACGAGCCGGCAACGTGACCGTGACACCCTTGGACTTTGACCTGACGCGGCATGCCATGATCGAAGAGATGCGGTCCTGGGACCTGAAGGCCTAATCCAGCGGTTGCGACCGCGACGAAGCCAGCGTCACACCGATCGTTGGTCTTGGCTGGCTCGCGACTGCCCCGCGACTTGAAAGCCGGCGACTCAGCCTTGCCTGCAAAAACGACGAAACCCCCGACAAGTGCAGACTTGTCGGGGGTTTTTGTTATCAACGGAGTGAGGATTTGGCTGATCGCAATCAAGACGAGGTGATCAGCTCGCTCAACTCAGATTAGAAACCGCAAGTCGGTTCGCAGCCGCAAGCCGGTTCAACCGGAGCTTCGCAGCAAGCAGCCTTCTTGTGGTGGTGGAACAAGCGGTGCAGCAGACCGGGCTTCTTAACCGGAGCGCAAGCTGATTCGCAGCCGCAAGCGGGAGCAACAACTTCGCAGCCGCAAACCGGTTCCGGAGCTTCGCAGCAAGCAGCGGCGTCACAGCCGTGCTTCTTGTGGTGGAACAAGCGGTGCAGCAAGCCGGGCTTCTTGGCCGGGGCACACACCGATTCGCATCCGCAAGTCGGAGCTTCGATGCCGCAGGTCGGCTCAGCCGCACAGCCGCAGACCGGAGCTTCGCAGCCACAAGCCGGCTCAGCGGTACAGCAGCTGTCACAGCTGCTCTTGTGGAGACCAAAGAAGCCAGCTGATGCGTTGACCGAGGTGAAGGCGGCGAACGCAAGAGCGAGCATAACGGGGGTAATTACACGACGCATCGTGATTGACTCCAATGGATTGGGTATTCTTCTCAAGGTTAAGCCGCAGCATGCAGGTCCATAGAGCCACTCTGAGTGCTAAGTGACCCCCACCGAACATGATCAACCGCCACAGCGTCAGCGAACGTCTCAATCAGCGTGGGGCAGATTGGTCCGTCACTGTTCAGAGGACGCTGTTTGTCGTGTGTGGCGGCTTCGACACACACACCGGGTGACGTAGAGTGCTATCGACAACTATTCGCCGTCACTACGTCATTCTGTCGCGATTTAAGCGTCGCAAACCGATTTGCGTCCGGTAGCAACAGTTCGTCTAGTCGTGACGGATGAGCGGGCTGAAGCGGCGTCTGATGCGGTTTTTCTATCCGGCAGACCCTGTCTAATCCTGTAGATCTCTGGCTCCACCGACCGACCAACAACGGTCCCAGCCGCCGCCAAAAGTCTCAGTTGCGCCTCATTCTGTTGCGGCAATTCAACATTTCTACCTGCGTCCCAGTGCACCTCCAGCGCGGCCCGAAGACGGAATCGCCGGTACGCAAACGGTTTACGCATCAATTGCTAGCAATCCAGCCGCAGCGGTATAGCGGATGCAGTAACCGGCATTCGGCCCGCCGGCCTCCGGCAGTCGCCGTTGGCCCCTTTCGGTATGCCCTTTTCCCCTGATCCACGCATGCACTGCATCGAGCTCGCCCGCTTAGCCGCCCTGCTGGCCGTCCAGGGTCCGGCGCTGGTCTCTTGTCGCGCTGCGGTGCCCGCGGAAGCTATGGTGCAGTATTGGTCTGCGTCACGGCAACGAGTCGAGCTCTGGAATCGCGGGCTCGGCCGACTCTCGGAGCTACTCAATGCGGGCCGCTCCCTGGCGGCCCGCGATTGGTGGCACCAACATTTGCCGATGCTCGAAGAGATACTGATCAGCGAAACCTTGACTCGCGTGATGGCCGCGGTGGGCGGGGCACTCGACGGCGAGCGTGCCGAGGCCGATATCCAACCGGTCACGCAGTCGGTGTTCCTGACCCATCTGCAAGTTCGCAACCATGTCCTGCGTTTGCTGTTGTTTGGCCGCGGAGGCTCGGTCGAACAGTCCTTGAAACTCAATCGCCTGCGCCGCAGCGTCGAACACTGGACCGATCGCCTGCTCGGCTGCATGCTGTTAGAACACCCCGGAGCCCGTCGGTACGCCCATGATGCCACTCGCGCCGGTGCGTTTGCCGTCTCGATCCTCCACCAACCGCTGGCCTACGACACCACGCTGAGACTCGGTTTGCCCGCGGCCCTCAGCATTTCGCTCGCTGCCGTTTGCGATGCGCGCGCATCTCTGCCCCAAGCCAACCGCGAACTGGGGCAAGCAGCCTTGGCATGTCTCCATCCACAGCTTTTTGACTCGCTGGGACTGCTCAGGCCACATTGGCTGCAGCGACTGCAGTCCAATCTCAGTCCTGAAACCCGCCCACGCAGTGCTGCGGATCATCCACTACTGCGGCAACCGACAGGCAACGTATCGGCTCCTGCTTTGGCTCGCTGGAAACCGTAGCCTACTACAGCAACCCCCTCCAAACAGCCCCACCCCCCCCCCATTAAATCAAGACTGCCTATCTGCCATATCCCCCCCGCTTGACACCATTGATAGCGGTGAGCAAGATGGGTGACGTAACTTCCATAGTTGACCGCTAACGCGTGGAGAGGTGCCCGTGCGACAGTTTAAGCTTGGTTGCCGGATAGCCTTCGCTGGCATTGGGCTGGTCAGCATCTTAGGAGTGTTTTCCTCGGGATCAGGCGTTGCGCGGGCCGAATCCCCCGCTTCACCTTCGCACGCGGAAGGTCAGCTTGGTTCGGCTGAGTCATCTGGGCTGGCCTATCTGTGGGACTTCCATCGCGACGCTGCGACGGAAGCTGACATTCAGCCGGTCGTCGGGTCACTTCCCGCAAGCTTGTCCTCGGGTTCGCTGCAGTTTGCCCCAGAAGCCCCGCATGCGCTGTGCCTCACGGCGGCTGGCGATCAACCGGCTCACTTGGTCGTCAGCTCAACGCTTCAAAACCTCAAATTGCCCGCGGCAGCAATCACCGTCGCGGCTTGGGTGCGGATCGATAAACCGCTGCCCTGGGGCGGCATCGTGGGAGCGATGCAAGACAATGGAGACTATGAGAAAGGCTGGCTGTTAGGATATCGCGATCAACAGTTTTTCTTTGCGCTCAATAGCCAGGGTTCTTCCAAACTGACCTATCTGACCGCGCCTCGCCAGTTCGATCCCGGGTTTTGGTACTTCGTCGTCGGCACCTACGACGGCCAACAACAGCAGTTGTACGTTGACGGTGAGCTCGCCGCACAAGCGAGTGAGCAGTCCGGAGCGATCTCGATGCCCGCGGATGGCGCCTTCGTGATCGGCGCGTATCGCGATGACGACGAACTGTACGGCATGACGGGCCAGATCGAGCGTGTGGCTGTCTGGGAACGAGCGTTAGCCGAAGCAGAAGTGCGCGCTGAGTTTCAGGCCCATAAGGCCCGATTTCCCGATGTCGACACCGTTCGACCGCTTGTCGACGGCTGGCCCACCTGGCAGCGTGATAGCCAGCGGACCGGTATTTCAACCGAATCGCTTCAGTTCCCACTGATCCGCAAATGGTCCTATAAACCGCGACACGCTCCGGCTCCGGCATGGCCGCCGCCAGCCCGCCAGGACATTTGGAACCGCAAATACAACCTCAGCCCGCGAATTGTGTTCGACCGCTCCTTTGCGGTGGTCACCGTTGGCGATGCGGTGGTCTTTGCCTCTTCGGCCGATGATCGTGTCTCCTGCCTGGATGCGGATACTGGAGAACTGCGCTGGACTTTCTTTACCGAAGCGCCGGTTCGCTTAGCTCCCACGCTCGAACACGACCGAGTGCTATTTGGCTGCGACGACGGACGCGTCTACTGCTTGGATCTTCAGGACGGTTCGCTCCAGTGGCAGTTCGAAGCATTTGACGTCGACCGCCGGATGCCTGGCAATGGCCGGATGATCAGCGATCGGCCGGTGCGTACCGGCATCATCGTGGAAGACGGCGTCGCCTGGTTCTGCTCAGGCCTGTTTCCCAATCAGGGCGTCGAGCAATTTGCGATCTCAGTTGACGACGGACGACTGCTGGCCCGCGGGCCGCTGAACGTTTCTCCCCAAGGCTATCTCGAACGCCGTGCTGGCCGACTCTTTATTCCTACCGGTCGCGACCCTGCCGGTGCCTTTTCCTCGGCGCTGCAACGTCGCGGCAAAGGGGTGGGAAAAGAAGTCAGCGAGATCGCCAACCGGTTTCGCCACGCCTTCATCGGCGCCGGTAACGTTCGCATCGGTGGTGGTGAGGGCATTGTTGCCGCGCTCTCTGCCGACGATGGAAAAGAGATCTGGAGCACGCCGGTCGAAGGCACCGCCTGGGCGCTCGCTACTGCGCGGGGCCGACTGTTTGTGAGCACCGATACCGGCCGCATCGACTGTTTTGCGCCCGCCGGTGATGGCGATGTCTTCGACGCCGTGATTGACGAGAAGGCAGTGACGCCCACCGTCCCAGCGCCCCTCAATCCCGATGTCGATTCTGAGGTGGTGGCCAGCTGGGTTCAGGGCGCCGGCACACGACAAGGTTGGTGCTTGGCCTTTACCGCCGATGCCGATTGGCTGGCGGAACTAGCGCGACAATCTCAGTGGAAGGTTGTTGCCGTGACCCACGACCGGGCGGAGGCGGATCGTGCTCGCCGCGAGCTGAACCTGCAGGGAATTTACGGCAATCGAGTTACCGTCCATGTGCTTGGCGACGCCCAAACGCTGCCCTACTCCGACTACCTATTCAACGTTGTCCTCGGACCGCAGTGTTTCACCGCAGACAGCCCTCTGCCAGTTAGCGAAGCCGAAATCCACCGCGTGGTTCGGCCTGCCGGGGGTGTTGCTTGGCTCGAGCGAACCGAACAGCCGACGCTGCGCCGTGAGCCGCTGATCGGAGCCGGTCAGTGGACGCACCTGTATGCGGATCCGGCCAACACCATTTGCAGCGGCGACACGCACGACTATTCGAGTCTGAAAATCCAGTGGTTCGGTGAGCCGGGCCCGCGAGACATGATCGACCGTCATCACCGTACCAGCGCACCGTTGTTTGCCGCCGGGCGGTTGTTCGTTCCGGGTGACGAGCGTGTTTATGCTCTGGACGCTTATAACGGTACCGTGCTGTGGGAGCGAGAAACTCCAGACTCGCGCCGGATCGCAGTCTTTCGCGATTCCTCACAGCTCGCAGCCTCGGACGATCACTTGTTCGTAGCCTCGGCTGACCATTGCCTCATGCTCGACGCCCAAAGCGGCTATGTTCACCGTACGTTGGAGCTTCCGGCCCAGGCCAAAGGTGAATTGCATTGGGGTTACCTTGCGCACCTAGCCGACGTTGACTTAGTGGTAGGCACAGCGGCGGCTCCGACGGCCTCGCGACGCGAGATCAGTCGTGAGGTCGCCGGTAAAGAGTCTTACTGGGACGATGTACCTCTGGTTGGCAGCAACCAGTTGTTCGTGACCGATCCCAATACCGGCGAACCGAAATGGGTGTACGAGGTTGAGCACGGCCTGATCATCAACCCGACGATCGCGATTCATGCGGGACGGATTTGGTTTATCGAAAGCGCTAATGCCGAAACCTTGAGTTCCGGAACCGGTCGAGCCACGGCCCGGCAATTGGTCGGCCCAGGTTGCTGGCTGACAGCCATCGGCGTGGAAGACGGCAAGCAGCTCCTGCGCCGCCCGCTGGATCTAGCCAACCTCCGCCACAACATCTACCTCAGCGCTGCCCCAGGCAAAATCGTTGTCGCCGGCTCGTACAACTCGGGTGAAAACAAGAAATCCGATCAGGTGCTTTACGACATCACGGTGTTAGATGCTCACGATGGCAGCACCATCTGGAAGACGACTCAACGCCAGGGAACGACGATCTCAGGCGACCACGGCGAACAGGATCATCGACCGGTGATCGTCGGCGATCGGCTCTATTGTGAGCCCTTCGGGTACTACCTGGAAACGGGAATTCCATTGGCTGATTTCCAGTGGAACCCCAATCACCGCCGCGGCTGCGGCAACCTCTCCGCTTCGACATCGGCGTTCTTCTTTCGTCAGAATGTCACGTCGATGTTTGATTTGAACACCAACCAAACCTCTCCCGTCACCCAGATCACGCGACCGGGGTGCTGGATCAATATTTTGCCTGCCGGCGGGTTGCTGATGATTCCCGAAGCTAGTTCGGGATGCACCTGCAATTACCCCATCCAAACTTCGATCACATTTCTTCCTGCGCCGCCACCCCAACAGTGACGACGCCGTCAGCTGTCACCGCAGACTGACTTACCCGATCGGTGATTTTTATTTTCCTTTTACCGGGGAGCGTGGGCAATGTTGTTTCTCAAGTGTTCGCGTATGCGCCGAGCATTCACACTCGTTGAATTGCTCGTCGTCATTGCCATTATCGGCATTATGGTCGGCTTGCTTCTACCCGCTGTCCAGGCCGCTCGTGAAGCCGCTCGGCGGATGCAGTGTTCCAATCATCTCAAACAACTGACACTGTCAATCCATAACTATCACGACGTCTACAATGCCACACCGCTGCATATGCACCGAGCGTCGCATGACTACGGCGGTGGTGGGAACTCGGGCAACCTTTCTTGGTATTTTGGCATATTGCCGTATGTAGAAGAAGCCAATGTCTTTGATACGTTGCCTTCATCGATCACGGGCGCAGGATACTCCTGGGATGGATTGGTGAGCGGCCAGTCCGTTCTGGGCCAGATGGCGAGAGTTAAGATTGCCACCTTCCTTTGCCCCAGCGAAAGCACCACCAATTCCTTGATCGCTGGAATCGCCAATTTCAGTTATGTGGGCAACGTGGGGCCAGCTCGTCATTTGGCTTTACCAACGGCAGGCACCTCCAGCAAATCACGTGGTTTTATCTCTCACTCGCGGATGAACACGGCGGGTCCTGGCACCACAAATTGCACGGGTTCTTGGCTGGGTGGCTCCAATAACACTGTACGGTTCAGCGACATCGTCGATGGACTGTCAAACACAGCAGCACTCAGTGAGAGCTTGGTCAATAGCGGTACCGGTAATGATAAGGACCGCCGCCGAAACTTGTACTACACAAACTCGGCAATGATCCAACAGCCCGGCGTGTCGATCCGCTCAGTGGTCCAAGACGGACTTGCCAACCCGCTCAACTGGCAAGAATGGAGCCAGTACAAGGGGTTGACCTGGCTCTACACCAGCTCCTGGGAAAAACATCTTTACAACCATGTTTTCCCTCCCAATACGATTTCAATCCCCGGGTACAACACCGACTGGTTTCGCTGCAGCGAGGCCGACGGCGGAGTGACCCCTTCGGGCAATCATCCCGGCGGTGTGCAGATGTCGTTGGCAGACGGTTCCGTCCGCTTCGTTACCAATTCGATTGACATCGATCTCTGGTGGGCAATCGGATCGAACAATGGTGGCGAAGTCGTATCCGCTTATTAAATAAAGAAGCCTATGATGAGCAGTGACAGCAATCGATGCCTAAACGGTTCCCGCAGCGGTAGGAACTTGGTCACCCATGCACTTGCTAAGTTCGTATTTGCACTGGCAACCATTGTCGGACTCTCGGGCTGCTCGCCTGAGGATCCCATGCTGCAGCGTCAGAATGAGTTCCGCTACACAACTGACTCGCTTGTCGAAGAGTTAATTCCGCGCCTCAAACGCGTGAATGAATCAGCGGCCAAACGAGGCGATAGGCCATCGGACCTGGCGCGTCAAGTGGCTGACCGCGAAGCGGCTCGCGGCGGCGACGGCGACCGGGCCGATCCCAACAGCGTCGACGCGATCGTCGCGGATGTAGTCGGAAAACTGCCGGGACTCGCGGTCACCGAATCTGGAGCTCAGCCGGTCGAAGAAGTGTTGGACAAGCTCTCGAAGAGCAGCGAAGTGTCGCCGGAAGTGTTGGAGGAGTTCTCCGCCA
>CALELC010000635.1 GCA_937904535.1 uncultured Planctomycetaceae bacterium | reverse complement strand
AGTAACGGCGTGTCGAGATCAGCCGTCGCCGCCACGGTCCGCAGTGTTTCGAAATGTCGCAACGCTTCGTCCTGCCGCCCCGCCCGCCACAATTGCTCGACCAGCACGGCCAGCGGTCGGACCTCGCCGCCGCGATTGGGCAACAGCTTTTCCAGCCGGATGATCGCCTCCGCATGATCGCCGGCCTGTCCGATCCAAGACGCCGCCAACACCGGTTCGATTCGACCAGCTTTCTGTAGATGCTCTTTAACTGCCGCGGCATCCTTGGCGACCACGGCTGCCGCCGCTTCGCCGCGAGCAATCAACGCCTGCAGGTCCTTGAGTTTGGTCTGCAACTTAGTCAGTTGACCCGTCCGTTTATCCTTTTTGCGCTCGGCCTGGCCGAGTGATTCAAGCTGCTCCTGCAGATCGAGAATCTCACTTTCCAGCGCGATGCGCTGACGGTGCAGCCCACGGCTGCTCCGTTCGGCAGCCTCCTTCGATCCTTGCAAGTGATAGGCGGCGGTCAGCCAAGCCAACCGTTCGTTGCGTGACTCCTCATCAAACGCGGGATCGAGACGCGGCCCCTCCGCTTCCTCGATCAACCGATCCCACAATTCATACTCCGTTAACGTCTGCAACAGCCGCGTGCGACCATGCAAAAAACTGCCGCGCTTGGTCGCTGAGTTATAAGCCGGATGCCGTGGCAACGAGATCAAATTGCGACTTTGTGTCAGCGCATCCTCGACACGCCCGAGGAAGTTGAGATTGCGAATCAACCATTCATTGTTATGAGCAAAGTTATGAATCTGGTCGGGTAACAAGTGCGCTTTGATCATGTGTGCATGATCGACCCGAGCTGAGGCTTCCTGATGCCAGGCCGCATCGTCATAACGCTGGAGTTTCGAATAGATATGGCCAGGCATGTGCCACATGTGAGCCACAGCAGGCAGGGAAGGGCCACACAGTGCCGAACTTTGCAAGGCGTTCTCGGCCCGGACTCCATCCCAAAGGTGAATCCGATAATGATGCGCCGGATGGTTGGGATTGACGGCAAAGACCTCGCTTAGCAGCGCATTGACGGCCTGGTAACTCACGATCGGCAGGTCGCGGCGAGCGTTCCAAAGGTGCAAGGCTAACAATGAGCGGGCATCGATATCGTCCGGAAACTCGTTCAGGATCTGCTCCAGATCGCTGGCATATTGCTGCTGACGTTTCTTCTTTTGCTCGCTGGTTTCCGCCTTATCCGGCCGCTGGAGGTATTTCGCATAGGCATCGATATACAACTGCTCGCGGCGGGCCGCACCTTCGCGGAGTTCGCTGGCGCGTGTGATGAAGCCCGTGGCTCGCTTGTGATTGTTGGTGTTGGCCTGCGCCATGCCCCAGTAGGCGATGGCGAGATCGGGCTGCCGATGCGCCGCTTGCCGAAACGCACGCTCGGCTTCGAGGTACCAAAAACCATGCAGCGCCGCGACACCTTGGTTGATGAATGCCTGAGTCAGCTCGTCCTGGGCAGAGGAAGGGAAATGAATGTTCCCCATCCCGGCGATCAGCTCCGCCGCTTGGCGTGGCCCAGCATTAAACGCTTCGCCATGAGCGCTGTGACCAGCTAACCGCGTGTCGTCATCCGTTGGTGTGGCCGCCGGATCAACGTCAGCGGACGCGTCGGCCGGGGCGAGTTCCGCAGTAAACGCCTTCGGTGGCAAAGCGTGAAGCGTCAGCAGAACAGCAGCCCCGGCGAAGCCCCGCAGCAGGCGCAGCGACGAACCGAAAGAGAATGAGCGGGTCATGCAACGAGTCACTCAGAGGCGGGATGGAAGGTAGGTCGTGCCACCATCTTACCGCGCCCCTCGGAGCAGTGACCGGATTTTCACTTGCACTCTTTGCAATGACCGCGGAGCAGGATCTCGGTCACTTCGCCGACCGAATCGCTCTGCCGCCGGCTGCCAGCGGTCAATTGCACTTCATCCAGACAGGTGACGCTGCCGCAGTCGACACAGAGAAAGTGCGGATGACCTTGCTTGCTGCCGTGCTCGAGATCGATCGCCTCAAACCGCCAGACGTGATCGCCCAGCTCGCTGCGGCGCAGCAATCCGCCGTTGGTCAGGTCATTCAAGTTGCGAAACGCGGTCGCTTTGTCGAAACCGCTCAGAGCCAGTTTCTCCGCCAGCTCGGCATGCGTCAGCGGCGACGAGGAAGCCCGCAACTCGAGCAGCGTCGCGATCCGCGCGGGCGTCGCGCGAAATCCGGCAGCACGAATATCTCGCCTTGCCCGTTCCAGCTGACTGTCTGGGCTCGCTTGGCTGGACTCCATCTCGCTCGCTACCACCGATTGCTTTGCATCATCAAAAACGCCTGCACCCCTGAGTGACCAGCGCCTAGTTTACCACTTCCACCGGACCGTGATGATCACAATGGTCACCGTGAGGGTGATGCAGATGACCATCGACAAGATAATCGACGTGATCGCCATGAGGAACAGGCTCGTGGCCGCAACCCGGCCCGTGCACATGATCTTTGTCGTGCCCGCTGCACCGATGTTCCGGCGTGCAGACCGCTGGATTGGTTGTCGAAACCGGTAACTGATGCTCCTCCACGCTGCCGTCAGCCTTCACATGATGCAAGTGCCCATCATGCAGGTAATCGACGTGACCATCGTGCTTCAGCCCGGTGTGTTCGCAATCCGGGCCGTGCTGGTGATTGTGATCGGCGTGCAAGTGACTCATGCGGAAGATTCTCTCTCGGATTCAGGATGAGCGGAACTGATCGCCAAGCGATGAGCTCCGCCGCCAGGAACTAAACGGTAATAGCCGGCTGGCCCTCGACTGCGGTGGGCGGGCGGCCCGCGCCGGCTGGTTCCAGCGCGTGCAACAGTCCAACCGTCACCAAGCGGGCGATATGGTCGTCGGCCAAAGCGTAGTAAATGTGTTTGCCGTCACGGCGCGAACGCACGATCCGTTCGGCCTTGAGCAGCCGTAAACGCTGAGAAATCGCCGGCATGTTGTCGTGCAGCGCGTGACACAGCTCTGACACACAGCGCTCGGAATCTCGCAGCATCGCCAACATTCGTAGTCGCTGAGGGTCGCCCAGCGCCCGGAAAATGGCGGCTGCCCGCTCACACGCAGCGGGATCGATGGCCACCGCACCGCCACGGTGCTCATGCACGGCGCAGCCGGCGGATTCAGGCTCGTCTGCAGTGGGCGGAGGCGGCGGGTGCGACACCGTGCGGTCCTCAGAACGACTGTTTCAAAACGCTTGGATACTTAATCAGTCGTTTAACTGTAAGGAGTCCGCAATCGAGCGTCAACGCTGCCACAGGCTGCTGACGATCATCGCCGTGGGGCTTTGTACTTGCATCGCAGTTGCAATGGCGTAGGATGACGAACCAGTTTTAGCTGCACATTCTCTCCTAGCGGCACCGTCTGCCCCGGTTGCCAGCCCTGCCGCTTCGCTTACTTGACCGCCCACGGATTGGATTTCATGTCGATTGCCTGGCTTCTGACCAGCTATTGCCTCATTGTCGCGTTGGCGTCGGTTGGCGGAGGCTGGTTGCCAGCGCTGCTGCGGATGACACACCTCCGCACCCAGTTGTTGATGAGCTTCGTCGCTGGGTTGATGCTCGGCATTTCGACCTTGCATTTGCTGCCCCATGCGATGGAGTCGCTCGGCGCGAGCAGCCACGTCGGCATGGCGACCCTGGTCGGTGTGATCGGCATGTTTCTGCTGCTGCGGGTGTTTCACGTTCACAACCACGGCAACGTGCCGATCGCCGTCGATCCCGAGGCGACGATTGCGAAGATCGACGAGCACAGTCACTGCGATCACCATCACGGCGATCATCATCATGACGATCACCACCACGTCGAACACAGCCCCAGTCGCCGCGGATTCGGCTGGATCGGAATGCTGTTTGGCCTTGGCCTGCACACGATCATGGACGGCGTGGCGTTGGGGGCCAGCGTGGCGGCCGACAGCGGCCACGGAGCGTGGCTGGGACTGGCCGGACTCGGGACCTTCCTCGCCGTGGCGCTGCACAAACCGCTGGATGCCTTCGCGATCAGCTCGGTCATGGCCACCAGCGGCTGGTCACCGCTGCAGCGCTCGCTGGTCAATCTGGCATTCGGCTTGTGCTGTCCGATCGGAGCAGGGCTGTTTTACTTTGGCGCCACCCATCTGGACCTCAGCGGTTCGGTGATCGGTTACGGCTTAGCGCTGTCGGCCGGGTTCTTCATCTGCATCGCGCTGGCCGATCTGTTGCCGGAAGTTCACTTTCACGATCACGACCGCGGCAAATTAACCGGCGCGCTGTTCCTGGGAATCGCCTTAGCGATCGGCATCGAAAACCTGCCTGGCCACTCGCATTCGCACGATCACTCTCATCATCACGACCATGGCGATCCTGCGGAAATGACGCCGGGAGAACGCTTTCGCGCCCGTCTCCACGGCGACTCCCATTCTCATCACGAGCACAACCACGACGGCCACAGTCATTAGCGGTGCGTGTTGTACGCTCCGCCCCTATCCTGCTCAGCCGCTTCGCATACTCCTGCTCAGCCGCTTCCCGGGACGCCGTGCCGCGCTGATCTAGCACCGGCCGGTGAGGCCGCTCGTCCGCCGGCATTCACACGCCGCGCCGTTTCGAGCACGAGCGCGCAAGAGAGCCGTCGCTCACTGGCACGCAACTCGCTGCGCTGGCAAACGCTGCGGCCAAGAGCGTCGCAAGTGCTCCCGCTGCCCAGGCGCGGTTCTGATCTCTGATCGCGCTGCAGCGGACGAGTGCAGATTCATCCACCGCCGAAGATGAAGGACACTGCCATGCCAACTCGACGCGATTTTCTCGTCACCGCTGCCGCCGCAGCAGCGACGACCAGCTTTTTGCCTGCTGCCGCTGGCCCGCTGCCGACCAACGATCCGGCTGCCGAAGGTCATTTCCGACCGCTGCACCGGTTTGGCCTCGGCGGGGTCGCGATCGGGACCGGTTTTGCGCCGCTGACGGCCGAGCAGTCTGACGAGGTGATGCGAGCCGCTTGGGCCGCGGGCGTGCGCTACTTCGACACTTCGCCTTGGTACGGTCTGGGGCTGAGCGAACGGCGAATGGGTCATTTTCTCGCCGAACAACAGCGAGACGACTATGTGATCTCGACCAAGATCGGTCGGCTACTCAAGCCGACCGATAAGGTTCCGCAGGTGATGTGGAAGGCGCCCTCGCCATTCACCTTCGAATATGATTACACCGCCGATGGCACTCGCCGCTCGATCGAGGACAGCTTGCAGCGGCTGGGCCTTTCGCGGATCGACATCGTGTTCATCCACGACCTGTCGCCCGATCATTTCGGCGACAAGTGGACCGAGCAATTTGAGATCGCGGCCAAAGGTGCGATTCCTGCGCTGACCAAGCTCCGCGACGAAGGGGTGATCAAAGGCTGGGGGTTTGGCGTCAACAACATTGAACCCTGCCTGCGAGCGCTCGAAGTCGGCGATCCCGATCTGTTTCTGCTAGCTACCCAATACTCGATCGTCGAGCATGCAGCGCCGCTCCAAGAACTGTTCCCGAAATGCGAGCAGCGAGGCGTCTCGATCGTCGTCGGAGCACCGCTGAACTCGGGCTTTCTGGGGGGCCGGGAACGGTACAACTACCGTCCCGAAGTTCCCGCTGCGATGCGTGAGAAAGCGAACCGAATCTCTCAGATCGCCGCCGAAGATGGCACCGATTTGCGAACCGCGGCGCTGCAGTTCTGCAACGCGCCTAAGGTGGTCAGCGCGGTCATCCCCGGCGCCAGCAGCGGTCAGCAGGTGATCGAAAATGCTTTATCGATGGCCGTGCGATTGCCGGAGGCCTTCTGGAAGACACTCCAGCAACAGCAATTGATCGATCCAGCCGCTCCGCTACCAAGTTAAGGCGAAACAACTTGGAACGGATCGGCCGCCGCGTCGGCCAATTCGCGAACCACTTCCGCATCGGCTTCACGTAACTTGATGAGCGGAACGTCGACGGTCGTGCCATCGGATTTCTCCAAGCGGACCACGTCACTTGTCAACGAAATGAACCGGCCCGTCATCGAATACCGCCCCGTCCGGTCGGTCCAGGTTCGCAATTCCGGACGTGGGGGCTCTGCTGATGCAACACCCGCTTTCGCCGCCTGGCGCTCAACACCCCTCTCGCCCGCTGCTCGTGGTCGCTGTTGCTCGCGGAGGTAAGGTACGACCTGCGCTGCAGGTAAGCGTAGTTCGTTCAGCGGCACGCGTTCAATTCTCGACGACCCGATATCGGTAACAAACACCATCCCTTTGTCGTCCTGATTCACGACCAGCCTGCTTCGATAATCTTGACCATATTCGCGTTTGGCCGCGACCAGTTGTCCTTCCTGGAGCTTTGTCGCCGGTGGCACCGGGGGTCCCACCACCGGGAGCTTCGTATAAGAGTTTCCATAAGCTTTACGGAGTTCCAATACAGCCGCAAAATCCTCATCGAACTTTGCAGCCAGATCCCAAAACATATTAGCCAGCGAGCCATCGATGCGATTGGCAAACTCATATAAGGCGCGTGCTAGTTCGGGATCGGGACGCGAGGAGCGGCTCATCAGCTTCGAATGAATCGGTGCTCCATCGCCATATTCCTTGCCACTATTTAATTGAGCGATCCAGGCCTTGCGTTCCTGAGCATCAAACGGCGCAGCCGCCTCGGCTTCCTGTCGCTGTTTGTATTCAGCCAGTGACCGCTCCGATGCTGCCCTTAATTCGTCAGCACGCTGACGATCGGCCGCCGCTGCCGCTATCCCTTCTGGCGATTCCGCATAAGCCTTCTCTTCTGCGGCCAGCCGCTCCCTTTCCGCTCGTTCCTCGGCTGTCAGTGGCACCAGCCCGGCATCAGACGTTCGTCGCAACGTCACCGTAACCGGAACGCGGACCTCGACTCCCGTTGGGTAAATGGCGACATCGCGGGTCCATTGCAGATGATCGAAGACGCCCCGCTTGCGGTCGAACCGGCCAATCCCTTTGCCCGTGACTGTCATGGGTGGATCGGTATGACTGGCCTTGAGCTCATAAGTATGTTCAATCACTGTAATCGGCCCTTCGGTACCGGTAATCTTATAAGATGACTTTCGCATCCCCGCCGACAGGCGATCGTTGCTCAGGCCACCCAACAAGGGGTTTCGCAAGGGATTTCTTCGCGAACTCCCAAAGATTGGATCCGGTTCATCTTGCTTCACGATGATCGGTTCCGAATGTTCCCACTGGGTCTGATTGCCGGAGGGCAGCGGTGCAATGGCCCATTTGGTGAAATCACCTAAGAGCAGTTTGAGCTGCCATTCACCGGATGAAGATGTAATTTCACCCTGTTTACTGACGTCAAATCGAGATTCAATGAGCATCGCCGTGTTGAGAGACGAACCACGATTGAAACTTGGAATCCCTCCAGGAGGAGGATTCCAGGGAACAACCCTTAAGTCGCCATTTGCTTCCCAAGTCGTGGACGAACCCTGTGACCTAATGTTGTACTGCAGACTTCCCTGATACTGCTCGCGAGCCTTCTCCGCCCCAACCACAACCTCCACGTCATAGTGGACCAACGCGCGGTCACTGGACGTGTAGGTCAATTCGTCCCGTGGCGAGGGATCGGCGCCCTGCAGCGAACCGGTCCCTTGTGAAGTGACGGTCACCAACCCAACCAAGACAAGATTTCGAAGTCGCATGATACACTCCGAACAGGGGGATTAGAATCCACCTTTTATAAGCGCGTGCGTAAACAACTTCAAGCAAAATACTGAACAACAGCATCTTGAAATTGGAGTGGCAATCGGCACGCAGATGGCGCGGCCGGTCTAGAAGTCGCCCTTGGCGCGGCCGCGGGGACCGAGCCGGCCGAACATCCGGTCCAGTTCATCGCGGCTGAAGAACAGCGCCGTCGGCCGACCGTGAGGGCAGTGATGGGTGTCGTGATACAGATCACGCTGCTCCAGCAGACTGGTGATCTCTTCGCTCGTTAAGCGGTCGCCCGCTTTGATCGCCGCCTTGCAGGCCATGCTGTGAAGCAGGTGGTCGAGCAAATCGCGGCTCTCCGGGTCCTTACCGGCCGCGATGATCGACTCGAGCGCCTGCCGCAGCACATCGCCTGGGGCCGACCGCCGCAGCATCGCCGGATAGCCGCTGATCAAGATCGTATCACCGCCAAACTCCTGGATTTCGATCCCGACTTTCGCGAGCAAGTCCTTCGCATCCAGCGCCGCCGACCGCTCAGCCGGGGTCAACGATACCGGTTCCGGCACCAGCAACCGCTGGGTTTCGATCCGGCCTTCACTGCCGAGCACCTTTTCGCGAAACCGCTCGTACATCACCCGTTCGTGCAGCGCATGCTGGTCGATGACGACCATCCCCGCTTCGTCTTGAGTGACGAGGTAGCGGTTATGGACCTGAAAACCGAGGTAACAACTCGAAGGAATCTCCGCGGCGGCCCGCGACGAATCGCTCGCGGGCTGCGGCAGCGGTGCCGCGGACGGCGAGGTCCCGTCGGCTGCGGGCTCCGGCCACGACGTCGCAACCGGAGGTTCTCCGGGCAGCGCCCGCGCCGGCGCAGCCTGCTGATCCGACGAGCGGGGAGCCGATGGGCCAATTTCCCAAGGGGCCGGACCGCCAGGAAACGGACGGAACTCCGGCACGCTGCCGGGCAACGACGCCTGATGACTGCTGCGACCGGTTTTAGCCCAATCGATCACGCTTTGACGGTGTGCGATTTCGCTGGCCGATTCCCAGGAAGACGATCTGCCACCGAGCAGCCCGCCGGCCCCATCAACCTCGCCGTTCTCCTGACTTTCATCGGCTTGCCCGGCACCGGCGCGTGACGGTGT
>CALELC010000634.1 GCA_937904535.1 uncultured Planctomycetaceae bacterium | reverse complement strand
TGCAGCATTGCGGCCACAAACGCCTCGCCAGCAAAATCCTCGAGCTGCACCGCGACTGTTTTGCGGCGGAGGTGAAGGCGAAACTGCAGTGGCGCAGGGTGCGCGGTTTTGTCCGGCCACTGCCCCCGATGGAATGAAGCTCGCAGTTCCTCAAAGCGGCGTTTGGTAGCGGCGTCGGTCGGAGTGATGAAGTAGCCGTGGCTCGGCCGCTCGGCCAGCAGCGCCAGGGCACCGACAAACGATGTCTTACCGACTGTCGGTCCGCCGATCATCTGAACTCGCAATAATGGTTGCGGTGCACTCAACGAGGCGACTCCCAAGAATCCCTCAGCTGAGGAGCGAGTGCGACGGCTGTGGGAATGCTCAGGGACTGCACCGAGGCCTCAATGATTTGCGTTCGAGCCACCGGCCCAGCCGAGTCTGGGACGTGTGCGTGGAGTCCAGGACATCCAGGCAGCCAATGCGATGAGCACAAAACCGCCCCAGTACAGCATGCGATACAGCCCTCGACCAACCAGTCCTTCAGCCACTTGCGGTAGACCAATCAACTGCTTGATGGCGTCGACCTGCTGACCAAGTTGATCAGCTACGGCAGCGGTAAAGTTAGCGGCACCGGTTGCGACTGACCGCAGCATCGCGGGCGTCCGCGCCAACAAACTGATTCCCAGCAGCCCCCGTGAAACCCACAGCCGCACCAACGGCGGGACACTGCTTGCTGCCGTAAACACGACGCGGCTAGCCTGATAAACCCGATGCGTCACAGCCAACACGGGCTGAGCCGCCAAGGCAACGAGGCGTCCGCCGATCCGCAAGGTTGCTGACGTCGCGGCAGCGCGCGTCGACGCCCTTGCGGTTGCCGATCCCGCTCCACCGCTCGTCAGCCGGGCGATCCGCTGCAGAGCCGTCAGCGACCGCGTCGACACGGCGCTGCTGGCGACGGTCGAACGCCCACCGGCGCGGAGCGCTGCTTGACGACCAGCGCCCCTGGCAGCCGCCTTCATCCCCTGCTTGCCGGCTTCGGTAAACAGCTTGGATGTACCCAGCGAGCTAACGATCAGCACAGCGTCGGCCACGTCCCAAGCGGCCCAACCGATTTCCGACCAGTCGCTGGGACGATCGCTGGCATAATTGCGCGCGACGTTAGCGATCCCGCCAACCACCGGCACGGACTGCCACCAGTCGGCTTTGCGTGGGTTTCCGCGATCATCGATCAACTTGCTGAGATACCGCGGATCGCCGACCAGTTTTTCGAGTCCGACATCGCTCTCCATTGCAGCGACCATCACCGTTTGGTAGCCGCGTTCACCGCGCCCCAGCAGCTCTCTGAAACGGGGCGAATCTGCATAGTGCACGAGCACCGCAATCGCCAGTTCACCATAGCGATCGATCGCCACCGCGGCAGCCAGCGGAGCCTCGGCATACTGGGAGACGATCAAGGCCGGAATTCCGTGCTGCGGAAACTTCTCGATCAACCGCTCAGAATACGCCGGCACCAGTTCATCAAACTGCAACAGCAAAGGTTCGCGGCGGGCTTGTTCCCAAATCAGCTTTTTCTCTCGTTGGATCCGGATCAGCTTGGCGGCCGTCGCTGCGATCGCAGCGTTTGAGTCAGCTGGGTTGGTCGATTCGTTCGCTGCCAACGAATCGGCGTTGAGCAGCAACACTTCGACTGCTTCGATCGCTGGTACCCCTTCCCGGCAGAGCGTCGTCAGCAACTCCCGGTGTTCGAGAAACGTCAGAAACACCACCGCCGCTTCGCTTGGCGATGCCAACGGTTCCGGGATCGCAGCTTGAAGGCAAGCATGCTCTTCAAGGATCACTTCCAGCACAGTGTCGAGACGAATCGCTGGGGGCCCCACCGTTTCACTCGCTTGGAGCAGGGGATCATCGCCTGGCTGCGTTGCGCTGGGTGGTGGCACATCGACCGTCTGCACGAGCGCCGTGATCAGGTCATCGATCCAGCGCTGCTCGGCAGCATACAACGCGCGGTGCGGCTCACTGGTCATGACCAAGTCGCTGCTCAGCGCCACCGGATTGTCGCGAACCAGGCTCCAAAGTTGTGGGTCTGCCTGCGCCGCTTCGAGCCTGCGGAGCAGTTCCTCAGAGAGTTCGCTGTCGTCTTCTGCCACCCGCAGCGCCGTACCGTGACTCCAGAGAAGCGCTTCATCGCGCAGCGGATCACGCTCGTAGAGACTGATCAAACGGGCCGAATTGCGGATCAGTTGCTGCTGGGTTTCAAAACTAGCAAGCGCCCCACGCTGACTGCGGATCCCGGCGGCCAAGGCCCGCTCACCGTAATGATCCTGTTGCTGCTGGAGCCAATTGGTCGACTCCGGATGCCGTGATTCGACTTCGCGGCGGTATTCCGCGATGATCTGCTCTGCCGGGTCGAGGCGTTGCCCACGCAGCACCTGTTCGCCATAGCGAAGCCAGAACAGCAATGCCACGCCACAGCCCAGCAACATCAGCGTGCGAATGCGGAAGAGGCCCATGATGCGGCTTTCATGAAAGCGGTGGTTTGCCAACGAAGGCTGGTCCCGCGGCGCGGCGTTGGGAAGTGTCGGGCAAATTGATTGCAACTCGGCCAGCCACCGCGTTATCATACGCACTCGGGGAGCGTCTGGTTTCCTGCCCCCCTCCTACCTTAGCCGCAATCATCCTTCCAACCCGCGGACAAAACCATGCTCTCGATCCTTGGTGGAGCGTCTCGCTTTTGTGACGGCGTCACTCGGCGTGGCTTTTTGAAAATTGGTGGGCTCTCGTTTGGGGCCGGAGGTTTTACGCTCGCCGATCTTTTGCGAGCTGAAGCGGCATCGCCGCAACCGAAGTCGCACAAGTCTTTGATCAACATTTTTCTCGCTGGCGGGCCACCGCATCAGGACATGTGGGAGATCAAGACCGATGCTCCGAGCGAGATTCGAGGTGAGTTTCGGCCGATTGCGACAAACGTCTCCGGGATTCAGATCTGCGAAGTCTTTCCCCGGCTCGCCAACCTGATGGATAAAGCGGCGCTCCTGCGAGCCGTCGTCGGTTGTCACGGGGGACACGACGCTTTCCAGTGCATGACGGGCTGGGGTCAGAACGATCTTCGCAGCGTCGGCGGCCGGCCCGCTATCGGTTCAGCGGTATCGAAACTGTTTGGTCCTGTCGATCCTTCGGTGCCCCCTTATGTCGGCTTGGCAGAACGGACTAGCCACGTTCCTTGGTCCGACTCCGGTACTCCTGGGTTCCTTGGTTCAGCCCATGCGCCGTTCAAGCCAGACGGCCCCGGCATGGAAAACATGACGCTCAACGGCATCACGCTGGACCGACTAAGTGACCGCCGACGACTGCTGAGCCAGCTCGACGGGATGCGGCGTGAAATCGACATCACCGGCGCGATGGAAGGGATGGATGCCTTTGGGCAACGCGCCTTAGATGTGCTGACCAGCAGCAAATTGCTCGACGCACTCGATCTATCCAAAGAAGATCCGCGGCTGGTGGAACGTTACGGCGACGGCAAACCTTATCAATTCCAGTACGACGGCGCGCCGACTTGCAATGAACAGTTGCTGATCGCCCGCCGCTTGATCGAGGCGGGCGCCCGCGTGGTCAGTCTCAGCTATGGTCGGTGGGATAGTCACAGCCGCAATGCCGACATGGTCCGTGACCACGGCAGCAAACTCGACCAGTGCCTCAGCGCGCTGATCGAGGATCTCGATAATCGCGGAATGCTCGACGATGTGACGATCATCGTCTGGGGCGAGTTTGGACGGACTCCGGTAATCAATCCCGAAGGCGGGCGTGACCACTGGACGAAGGTCGCCAGCGCCTTCATTGCCGGTGGCGGCATTCGCGCCGGCCAGGCGATTGGGGCTACCAACCGGCTCGGCGAGGAAGCGAGCGAGCGGCCGGTGCACATGCAAGAAATTGTGGCCACGCTGTATCACAACCTTGGGATCGACACGTCCGCGGTCACGATCGCCGATCCGACCGGCCGGCCTCAATTCCTCGTCGACCACGAACCGATTGCCGAGTTGATCTAATGCAGTGCTTCACGGAATCCGAGCGTGGTGCGGCAGCGCCGCTGCCGCGAGTTGCAAGCTGGCTGTCGGCAATCGCGCTGGTGCTGCTGGCAGCACCGACTACAACGGCCGCGGAGTCGACCGGTATCGCCTCCGAGCATTTGGTTTCGCTGCAGTTTGACAGCGGTATCGCTGGCGCGGTGGCCACGCTCCGCGGCGGCGATGCCCGGCTGCAATTGATCGTCAGCGCGACCGGTCGCGATGGGCAACTGTGGGATGTAACCCGTGCCGTCACCTTTTCAGCCGAACCGGCGGACGCGGTTCGCATCGACTCAAACGGCTTGGTCGTGCCGCTGGCAGATGCTCCCATCACCGTCACCGCGTCGCTGGGCGAATTGTCCGCGACCACTGAGATTCAGGTGGTCGGAGTCGGCCAGGAGCCGCCGATTCACTTCGCCCGCCAGATTGTGCCGATCTTCACCAAGCTCGGCTGCAATGGTGGCGGCTGCCATGGAAAAATCTCCGGCCAGAATGGCTTCCGGCTGTCGCTGTTAGGTTTTGAACCGCACGAAGACTATGAGTTTCTCGTCAAGGAATCACGTGGTCGGCGCGTTTCTCCCGTGATGCCTGAGCGGAGCCTGCTGCTGACCAAGGCGACCAATGAGACACCGCACGGCGGTGGACAGCGGCTCGAACGCGACAGTTATGAATACCGTCTGCTGTGGCGCTGGATTGCCCAAGGCATGCCCTATGGCGAATCCGATGGACCGCTGGTGGAATCGATCGCCATCGTCCCCCCGGCACGCCGCCTGCCTCCTGGTGAAGCTCAACAACTATCGGTGCTGGCGCGGTACAGCGATGGCTCGATCCAAGACGTCTCGCAAGCGGCGGTTTATGAATCGAACGATTCCAGCATGGCCGAAGTCAGCCCAACCGGCTTGGTGCAGTTGCATCAGCTCGTCGGCGACGTGGCCGTGATGGCGCGGTTCCAGGGACACGTGGCCGTGTTCAATGCCGACATTCCTCTCCGCAGCTCAGGTTCGCCGAGCGGTAGCGACGCCGCCACCGCTGCAAATAACGATGCCTCGTTGGCCGTGCCGCAGAATGTTGTCGATGTGCACGTTTACAACAAACTCCGTTCGCTTGCGATTCCCGCCTCACGGGACTGCGGTGACGAAACCTTCCTCCGACGCGTCACGCTTGATCTGACCGGCCGCCTGCCGACACTTGCAGAGGTCCAACAATTTGCTGCCGACTCGGCTCTCGACAAACGCGCGAGACTGGTCGATCGGCTGCTCGAGAGCGATGACTACGCCGAGTACTTTGCGGGTAAATGGGGGACGATTCTGCGCAATCGCCGCACCTCCGGCTCGCTGCAGTTTACCAATGTGGCGTTCCACGGCTGGCTGCGAGAAAGTTTCGCGACCAACAAGCCGTATGACCAACTGGTGCGTGAACTGCTCACCGCGTCGGGATCGATGAGCAGTAACCCGGCCGTGGCTTGGTTTGCCCAAGTCGGCGACGTTGAACAGCGGACCGAAGACGCGGCCCAGCTCTTCCTCGGTCAACGGATTCAGTGCGCCCGCTGTCACCACCATCCGTATGAGAAGTGGAGCCAACAGGACTACGCGGGGCTGGCAGCGTTTTTCTCGCTTGTTTCCCGCAAGCCGAACGATAGCAACCTTGAACCCGAGTTCTTCTCTCGTTCCGGGGCACCCAGCGGGCGACATCCCAAGACGGGCCAACCCATCGCACCGGCGGGACTCGATGCTGCGCCGCTTGTGATCTCGCCCGACGAGGACCCGCGTGAACGTTTGGCCGACTGGATGGTCGCCCCCGAAAACCCTTTCTTCGCGCGTGCACTCGCTAACCGTTACTGGAAGCACTTTCTCGGTCGCGGACTGGTCGAGCCGGAGGATGACATGCGGGTGACCAATCCGCCCTCCAATCCAGCCTTGCTCGATGCTTTAGCCGACGAGTTCGTGGCCAGTGGCTATGATCTCAAAGCGCTCATCCGGTTGATCTGCAACTCGCGAACTTATGCCCATGCGAGCGAGCCGCTGGCGGACAACCTCGGCGACCGCCGCAGCTATTCGCGGTTCTATCCCAAGCGCTTGCCGGCGGAAGTTCTGCTCGACGCGGTCGACACGCTCACCGGTAGCCCGACAGCTTTCGCTGGCATGCCACCGGGAACGCGAGCCGTGGCCCTGCCAGACACAGGATTTGACTCGTACTTCTTGAGCGTGTTTGGCCAACCGCAGTCGACCACTGCCTGCGAGTGCGAACGTTCGCAGGAGGCGAACCTGGCGCAGAGTCTCCATCTGCTCAATTCGCAGGAAATCCAGGCGAAACTCTCGACCGATAACGGTCGAGCAGCGCGGATGGCAGCGGAGACTGCCGCGGACGTGGATGCGCAGATCGATGAGCTGTATCAACTGGCGTTCGCGCGATTGCCGAGCGAATCCGAACGCCAAGCGGTGCGGGAGCATTTGCAAAGCAAGGCCGATCGACGGGCGGCAATGGAAGATGTCGTGTGGTCGTTGATCAACTCCAAAGAGTTTCTGTTCAATCACTAGGTCCCACCTCGCGCCCGAGTTCTGCGTGTCACTTCACCTACTGTTTCCGGCACGCCGGCGGCCACTGCGCCGGCAGTTGTCGCGGCGATCGCTGACCGGCCTGGCTTTCATCGTCTCGGTCCTGATCGCCGATTGGGCTACAGCCCAGTTCCCGGTCATCGAACTGGCCGCGATTTCACCTTCGCTGGGACAGGTCGGGACGACGTTTGAAATGAACGTCGCGGCCGGAGAAAACCTCGATGCCATCGAACAACTCATCTTCTCTGATCCGCGAATTGTCGCGCACCGGGACACCCAGGAAACAGCTGCCGGACGGTTTCAGGTCACCCTCCCTGCAGAGATCGAACCGGGGCGTTACGAACTGTGGGCCGTAGGAGCCTATGGGGTCAGCAATCCGCGCGTGTTGGTCGTCTCGCGGCACCCGGTTCTAACGCAGTTGACGGTGAGTCAAGACGAAAGCCAGCCGATTCCGCTGGATGCGCATTTAACCGCCGAACAGTCGGTTGTGATTGCTCACCGAGCGACTCCAGCTAGGATCGACTACTACCGATTGAGCGGTTCTGCGAAGACATCGCGGCGGGTACGGCTGGATGCCCAGAGCCTTGATTCACGAATGATCGGGCAACTGCAATTAATTGGTCCCAGTGGACAGACGCTGCAAACAACCCGCGGAGCCGATGGGGTCGATCCCAAAAGCGTGACCATCCCGGCGGGAGCCTCGGGTGAGCTCACGCTGGCCGTTCACGATGTGCTCTATCGCGGTGGTGACCGCTACTCTTATGCCCTGACCATCGAGTCGGCGGAAGACGAAACGGCCCCGTTGACCGCAGCGATCGAAGACGGCCGCCTGCCCCAAGGGGACGGACTTGAGACGATCAGCGTCATTCCGCCGAAACAAGATCTGCAATCGGTCGATGGGGGTGAAGCGTCACTCGAGCTTGTACCGCCTTGCGCAATCGAGTCACGATTTCAGCCCGGCCGTCGCGAACAGGTCTTTCAATTCCTGGCGGAGGCCGGCAAACAACTGAGCATCGAAGTTGTGTCGCAGCGACTCGGCCAGCGGACGGATCCTCGGCTGGCGATCGAGCGTCAGGAAACCTCTGCTGATGGTCAGGTTGTTTGGCATCCGGTCGTGAGCGAGGATGATCCACCAGCCATCGGTGACGCTGCGATGCGTCTGCGGAGTAAAGATCCCAGCGTGTTGTTTACGGCACCGGCTACCGCAACCTACCGAGTGCGCGTTCGCAATCTCGACACCGGCCAAGCGCTGGCTTCGGAACCGCAGTACCGGCTAACGCTGCGCGAGCCAGCGGCCGAGGTGCGATTGGTCGCGATGTTCCCCTACCCGCATAGCGATCCTGCCCAGACGCGGCCTCGCGGCAGCCGATTGCTGCGCGGCGACAATCAGCCGATCCGTGTTCTGGCGGTTCGCCGTGATGGCTTCGCTGGTCCAATCGAGCTGTCGGTTCCCAACCTACCCGCAGGCTTATCGTGTCCGTCGGTCACCATTGCCGCGAATCAGACTGAAGCGACTCTGATGGTGATAGCTAACGACGATGCGGCAAGCTGGACCGGCGAACTCGAGGTCATCGGCCACTACAACGTTGGTGAGCAAGCCGTCGACAGCACGGCCACGGCAGCCACGGTTATTTGGGGCACGGGCGAACAACGCGATGTGATCCGCACCCGTGTGGCAACTAAACTGATGCTCGCGGTCAGCGACCAGGCCACCACACCGCTGTCGATTCGTCTTGGCGAAGAATCGGCGGCAACGACCAAACTTGGAACAAGTGTGTCGTTGCCGATTACACTGACTCGTCGCGAAGGCGGTGGGGCTGCGGTTGTCCTGCGGCCTCGCAATTTGCCTCCCGGAGTGACCGCCAACGAAGTGACGGTGCCGGCGGACCAGACCACCGCGACCCTCCAATTGAACGTCGCCGCGGATGCCAAACCGGGACGCTACTCGCTTTGGCTGCAGGCGGAGACCAAAGTGAATTTCAAACCGACCCCGCAGGCGGAGCCGCGCGACCTGACTGTTTTCCTACCTTCCAACACGGCCAATCTCGAGTTAACCGATTCCCCATGACTCAGCTTCTGCCCCGCCTTACGCTGGCCGCTCTGTTCTCATTTGTTGTCCCCTTTCTGTTGTCGGCTGAGCGAACCATCGCCTCCGCAGTCGAGTTGCCGATCCCGATCGCCAAACTGGAACGCTCGGAACCGGTCGATTACCACCAAGAAATCCTGCCGCTGCTGCGGCGCAGTTGCGTTGCCTGCCATCACGAGCGGCTGGCCGAAGGCGGCTTGAAGCTGGAAACGCCGGAGCAAATGCTAGCCGGTGGAGACAGCGGCCCCGCGATTGTTGCCGGTGATAGCGCCGCGAGTTTGCTGCTGCACCGCGCGAGCGGCGAGGAAGAGCCGCTGATGCCGCCAGAGGACAACGCGGCGGGCGCGCAGCCGCTCACGCCTGACGAACTGGGGCTACTGAGTCTGTGGATTGAGCAAGGCGCGACCGCAGGCGATGAAATGGCTCAAAACTCACTTCAGTGGCAACCGATCGCCCCATCGCTGCGTCCAATCTACGCCGTCGACGCGTCGGCCGACGGTCAGTTCGTCGCCAGCGGGCGGGGAAATCAGGTGGTGATCCACAACTGGCGTACGCGTGAACGGATTGCTCAACTCGTTGACCCAAGTTTGCCAGCTGCGGCCGGCGAAAATGCGACCGACATCGATCTGGTGCAGTCGTTGGCGTTTTCTCCCGATGGCGAAATGCTCGCCACCGGCGGATTTCGCACCGTGAAGTTATGGGCCAAGCAGTTCCCCCCGCTGACTCTGAGCGAATCCTGGTCGGGAGTCAGCGGCCCGGTTGTGCGCAGCGCCGATGGCACTCACTTAGCGCTGGTCTCGTCGATCGGTGACATCGAACTTTGGAATCAGCAGACGAATGAACGCGGCGCGGTACTCCGCGGGCATGCCGATCCAATCAGCGGCCTAGCATTCTCGCCGTCCGGCGAACGCCTGCTCAGCGGCGATCGCAGCGGCAAGCTCGTGGTCTGGAACGTTGCCAGCGGCGACAAGCTCAGCGCCGCGGTACATGCTCAACCCGCCTTACAAATCGCTAGCGATGGGCAACGGTTTGCGGTGTTGGACATTGAGCGTCGAGTCACCCTTTACCAGGTTGCCGCAGCT
>CALELC010000633.1 GCA_937904535.1 uncultured Planctomycetaceae bacterium | reverse complement strand
TCCGCGTCGCGTTGTCGGCGCTGACGATGGCCGAATACTTCCGCGATTCGACCGGTGCTGACACGCTGCTGTTCATCGATAACATCTTCCGCTTCTCGCAAGCCGGTAGCGAAGTGTCGGCGTTGCTCGGCCGGATGCCGTCGGCGGTGGGTTACCAGCCGACGCTGGCCACCGAGATGGGTGCCCTGCAAGAACGAATCACCAGTACGAACAAGGGCGCGATCACATCGGTGCAGGCCGTGTACGTGCCGGCGGACGACCCGACCGACCCGGCGCCGGCCACGGCGTTCGGCCAGCTCGACGCGTTCATCTATCTGGAGCGATCGATCTCGGAGAAGGGGATTTACCCGGCGATCGATCCGTTGGCTTCGAACTCGCGAATCCTCGACCCGCAGTACGTCGGCGATCGGCACTATGCGATCGCCCGTCGCGTGCAGACGATTCTGCAGCGGTACCGCGAATTGCAAGACATCATCGCGATTCTCGGGATCGATGAGTTGAGCGAAGCCGACAAGATGATCGTGCACCGCGCTCGCCGCATCGAACGCTTCATGTCGCAGCCGTTCTTGGTCGCGCAGGTGTTCACCGGCAAGGCTGGGGAAATCACTCCGCTGTCCGAAACGATCCGCAGCTTTGAAGAAATCTGTGACGGCAAGTGGGATCACCTGCCCGAGCAAGCGTTCATGTACGTCGGTGCCGTTGAACAGGCCGAAGCTCAAGCCAAGAAGCTGGCGGAAGGTAAGAGATAAGCGTCATGCCGATTCGAGTTGTTGTGGTCACGCCTGAGCGGACCGAAGTGGATCGCGTTGTCGATTCTGCCGTGCTGCCGATGTACGACGGGGAGCTGGGGATTCAGACCGGCCGCGCGCCGCTGATCGGTCGCCTCGGCTACGGCGAAATGCGGTTGCAAACCGCCGCGGGCACCGAAGCGTTCTTCATCGATGGCGGGTTCGCCCAAGTCGAGAACAACGTGGTCTCGGTACTGACCGCTCGGGCCTTGCCCGCGAAGTCAATCAGTGTCGAAGAGGCGAAGAGCGAGCTCACGAGCGTGCTCGAGTCTCCCTCCAAGTCGCCGGAACAACAGCAGCTCAAAGCCGCCGCAGTCATGCGAGCCCGCGGTAAGCTGCGGACCGCTGTCCGCCAGCGGTAATCTTTCTGGGCGGAACCGGCACCGCGACCATCTTTCGACGCGGTCGACCAACCGGTGGTCGACCGTTGCTTCCCGGTTCCTCTCGGACGGGCGATAGGCTCGCACTGGCCGGTCGGTAGGCTTAGGGGACTGCGCTGCTGGCAGCCGCTAGTCCCGCCTCTTGATGCTGGGCTTGCGCCGCGGCCGTATACCGCGCAAACGCCGCTTCGTCGCGGCGGCATGAGACTCCCTTGAACACCATCGCAAACGAGCGGCGGTGTCGCGTAGCGGAGAGGTTCGCATCAGCCCGGTGGATCGTCATCCCATGGTGAGCCACGGCGTCACCAGGGCGCAGACAAACGGCGACTTCGCGGCTGAAATCTTCATGGGTGTAGTCAGTGATGCCTTGGGAAAACCCGAGGATCCTCGACTTGCTGTGCGCCCGGAAACCGTGACGGTGCGAGCCAGCGACATACCGCAAGCAGCCGTTTTCTGCGTCCACGGGATCGAGTGCTAACCAGATCGTGAGCACGTTGGCTGGGACCAGGCAGAAGTAGTAATTGTCTTGGTGCGGCGGCGTCACGTGATTCGTGTTCGGCGGCTTATTGAACCATTCCGGCGCCTCCGTCGTGACCGATTCACCCACCAGCGCCTCGGCAAGCGCCGTCCAGCGGGGATGCCGCCTGTAATCGCGGAAGAACGCGTCGCCGTCCATCCGCTGCAGTTGCTTGAGCGTCTCAGGACGCTGGCGGTCCTGATAGAACGCGTCGCGATCAGGAAGCCCCGGGACCACCTGCCGAATGTAGCGTTCCAAGTTCGTTTGCAACTGCTCGAGCTCGCTGCCGGAGAGCAGTTGGCGGACGACCACGAAACCTTGCTGATCGTACGCCTGTTTCTCCACTTCGAAAGCCATGAAATATTCTCCCGCGGATGCTTGGCAGTCCGATAAAATGGCATTATAGTCGACTGCGCGGTGCCAGTGCGTATCCCCCGCCAGGTAAAATGACGGCTAATTCGAAGCTGAATAGGCAAAAGTTTGGCTCGTTGCCGATGATCCGGTTTCGCTGCCGCCTGGCTTCATCCTATTTAAGTAGTATTTATTGATGCATTTCGCTTTTGTCCCCTGCCGCCCCTCTCGCCCAGGAATCTGCTCATGAGACCGAGTCGAGTGAAGGCCAAACTGAAACAGGGGGCCCCTGCGCTGATCACCTGTTGCCACTTCATCGATCCCAGTGTGTATGAGTTCGTCAGCTTGCTGGGATTCGATGGGATCTGGCTCGACCTAGAACACCACTCGACGAGCGACGAGACCGCCTCGCATCTGATGCGGGCCGCTCGCGTCGGGGTTTCCGACATCATCGCTCGTCCGGCCAAAGGGGAGTTCATGCGGATGGGCCGGCTACTGGAAGCCGGTGCCCAGGGGATCATGTACCCGCGCTGCGAGTCGGCCGAGGAAGCCGAGGAACTCGTGCGGTGGGCGAAGTTTGCTCCCCAGGGTGAACGCGGCGTCGATGGTGCCAACGGTGACAATCCGTACTGCTCGATTCCCATGGTTCCCTATCTGCGCGCGGCCAACGAGCAAACACTGCTGATCGCCCAACTGGAGTCGCCCACAGCGCTCGACCAGGCGGCGGCGATTGCTCAAGTTCCCGGGATCGACGTGCTGATGCTCGGTCCCGGAGATCTGAGCGTGCTCGCCGGGATCCCCTTCCAGTTCGACCATCCGCTGATCACCGATGCCTATCGCCGCGTGGCTGAAGCCGCCGCGAGTGCCGGCAAGTGGTGGGGCACGGTCAGCGGCAATCCGCAGCACACGCAGATGCTGCTGGACCTGGGAGCCAAGTTCATTTGCCATGGCTGCGACTTGATCATGGTCAAACAGGGGATGGAGCAAATCCAAAGCCTCTATGGCCCGCTAGGCTTTAGCTTCGAAAACCGACTGACTGCCGAAGCAGCGAGGCTGACGTCATGAGCGCGACGATCGGCATTGTCGGCCTCGGGTTGTTAGGACGCGGCATCGCCGCTTGCCTGCTGGCGCGGGGCTTTCAGGTCGTCGCCATCGTGCCCACGGCCGAGGAACACGCAACGGCCCTGCCGATCATTGAACAAATGCTCGACGAACTCGCCCAACGCGAGGGCCCGGCGGAATCGCTCCAGCTGTGGCACTCTCGGCTGAAGCAAGTCACCCGGTGGGAACCGTTGGCCGAATGCAGTTTCATTATCGAGAGCGTCAACGAAGATCTCGCAGTCAAGCAGTCGGTCTTCGATGAGCTCGAGCGGGTCCTGGGCGACGAGGTCGTGATCGCCAGCAACACGTCGGCGATTCCGATCAGCGTGCTGCAGCAAACCCGTCGTCGCCCGGAGCGATTTGTCGGCATGCACTGGGCGGAACCCGCGCACGCGACTCGGTTTCTCGAGCTGATTCGCGGCGAGTTGACTTCTGCCGAAACGCTGCGGCGAACCGAGGAACTCGGGCGCAGCTTGGGCAAGGATCCCACCGTTTGCCAACAAGATGTGCCAGGGTTCATCGTCAACCGGATCGCCTATGCGCTGTACCGCGAAGCGCTGCATCTGGTGGAAACCGGAGTGGCGGACGTGGAGACGATCGACCGCAGCCTGCGCAACACCTTGGGCCTGTGGGCCGCGTCTTGTGGACCGTTTCGCTGGATCGACTTGACCGGCGGACCGGTGCTTTATGGCACGGCCATGCAACGCGTGCTGCCTACCTTGCGGAGCGATTCGAGCTTGCCCGCTCCGTTAGCGCAGCTGATCGATCAGGACGCGCGGGGCATCCTCAACGGTCGAGGTTTTTACAACTACACCCCTGCAGAAGTCCACGGTTGGGAAGACCGCCAGCGACGACACGCCTGGCGGGTGAAAGACTGGCTCGACGAGGAGTTTCCCCTGGAACCCCGCTCAGAGCCATGAGTTTGATTGGATCCGTTCGCTTGATGCCACTGTACGAGTCGGAAAGCCAGGAAATGTGATGCACCGCT